>JAKLEJ010000276.1 GCA_022711695.1 Verrucomicrobiota bacterium
CCTATCTCGAGTTTGCCAACGGCGCCACCGGCGTCTTCATCACCTCGACCGGCGAGGCCCCCGGCACGAACCGGCTCGAGATTTGTGGGCAGAGGGGCAAGGTGATACTAGAGAACAACCGGATCGGCTTCACCCGCAATGAGGTCGCCATGACCGAATTCAGCCGGGCCAGCAAAGCCGGCTTCGCCCGGCCGGACGTGTGGAACATCGACGTTCCCATTCCCTCCGGCGGCGGCACGCACATCGAGATCACCCAGAACTTCGTCGATGCCATCCTGGACGGCGCGCGCCTGATGTGTCCGGCCGCCGAGGGCCTCTACTCGGTCGAATTGGCCAACGCCATCCTCTACTCCTCCCTCCAGGGGAAGACCATCGACCTGCCGCTGGACGGCGCCGCCTACGAGCAGTGCCTGAACCAACTCATCGCCGAATCCCGGTTTCAAAAGAAGGCGGTGTCGGCGACCTCCGAGGATTTCACCAAGTCGTTCAATAAATAGGCGCGGCCGCCGGCTGCCGGTTGCCGCCATCCATTCGCGCTGAAACATCCCATGTATTTCTCAGGCATCGCAGACGAAGCGGGAGCGCCCATCGACGTTCAGATCCAGGCCACCCGGGAGTTGGGCTGGAAGTGCATTGAGGGCCGGGCTGTCGAGGTCCCGGGCTTCCCCAAGGGCAACTTCCACGACATCCCCGAGGCCGCCTTCGAGGTCGTCGTCGGCAAACTCGCCGAAGCCGGCGTCCGCATCAATTGTTTCGGCTCGGCGATCATGAACTGGGCAAAGACGGTCGAGACGCCGTTCGAGACGACACTGGCGGAGGTGCGCCGCGCCATCCCGCGCATGCAGCGCCTGGGGACGCGCCTGGTGCGGATCATGAGCTTCAAGCCGGCCGAAGACGCCGACGCCATCCCGGCCGTGGTGTTCGAGCGGGTGCGCGAGGTGACCCGGATGTTTGTGGACGCCGGGCTCCAGCCGGTGCATGAGAACTGCATGAACCACGGCGGCATGAGCCCCCGACACGCCCTCCAGTTGCTCGAACAGACGCCGGGGCTGCGGTGGGTCTTCGACACCGCCAACCCCATTTTCAATCCGGACCGATCCAAGCCCAAGCCCTGGCCGCGGCAGGATCCGTGGGAGTTCTGGCTGGCGGTGCGCGACATGACCGCGCACATCCACATCAAGGACGCCACCTGGAACCCGGCTCGCAACGATGCCGACTACAACTGGCCGGGCGAGGGCAGCGGGCGGGTCGAGGACATTCTGCGCGACGCGTTCGCGCGAGGCTATGACGCGGGCATCTCCATCGAGCCGCACCTGGCGGTGGTGTTCCACGATGCCTCGGTGACGGCGTCGGCGGACGCCCAATACAACAGCTACGTGGAATACGGTCGAAGGCTGGAGCGGTTGGTCGCGCGCTTGCGAGGCCAGACCCGCTGATCCGGCGCCCGGCCGCCCCTCAGCGGGGTTGTCGGCGCGGCCAACGGGCTTCCACCCGGGTCGTCGCGGGCTCTGGCGCGACAGACATCGAGAGCGTGCCGTGATGCAGGCTCAGGATTTCCCGGCAAACCTGCAACCCCACGCCCCAGCCCGAATCCTCGCCGAGCCTACCGTCGGGCAATTCATCGAGGCTGGGAGTGGCGGCGCCGCCTTCGCCGACCGCCGGGGCGCCCGGGTTGATCACGCGCAATTGGACCCACTCTCCCTCGGGCGGGGCCGGGGTCAGCAGGCTCAGTTCCACCCGCACCTCGGTGGAGGGAGGGGTGGCCCGCGCCGCGTTGGTGAGCAGGTTGTTCAACAGGCGCAGCAGCAGCACGTCATCCGCCTCGGCCTCCAGGCTCTCGGGCGCTTCCACAACGATCCGCGCGTTCTTGGCTTCGAAGAGCGGGCCTGTCAGCAGGGCCGACTTCCGCAGCACCGCCGCGGGGCGGATGAGGCGAAAGCGGGGCTTTCGGTTCCTGGAAATGTAGCGGGCTTGTTCGAGACAGGCCTGCATGGCCTCGAGGTTCTTCACCGCTGTGGGCCGGAGGCGCGCCGCCTTCTGGCTGTCGGCCCCGCCCGCCCCCCAAAGCTGGAGGCAGGCGGCCACCGGGGTGAGCCAGCCTCGCAGATCGTGCGCCAGCCCGCGCGAGATATGTCCGACCATCTCCCGCGATTCCGCCTCGCGAGCTTGCCGCAGCAGGCTGTTCAGACACCGAACGAAGAGACGCACGGCGTCGGGGGCCAGCATTGGCCCGGCCTGCGAGCCCCTGGCGTCGCGCAGCACCAGGGCGCCGGCCAGCTTCGGCCCGGCCCTGAGGGCGAACGCGTGCGTGGCGCCCAGTGCCTTCAACTGCGCGGCGGCCTGCGCCGCCGTGTCCGCGGGCGTCGAGGGGGCCGCCGGTTCCAGTGGGGGAAAGCAGTCGGCATGGGGCTCGGCCAGAACTCTCGCCAGCGGTGAATCCAGGGGAATGGATCCGGTTGCCAGGGGGACGCCTTCGACGCCCGCCGGCCCAAGAGGCGAGAGACTCCGGGTGTTGTCGTCCAGGAGGCAGATGCGGAAGCTCTCCTGGCCGCAGGCCTTCGTCAGAAAGTCAACGAGTTCGCGACCGCTCAGGAGGGCGGCCGGCCCGCGGCTCTCGTCTCTTGGAATCATGCGTCGATGTCGATGCGGCTGCGCGGGCGCGGTCCCGCCCCTCCTCCCTCCGGCGACACGGGCTCACCCACGTTCCCGACCGAGCCTCTCCCGATTATTCTCGACCCTCGAGGGAGCGGGTGGCCTCGATCTCCGCCATCACACATACCGCATCGGACTTGCCGGCCGCAGGCTAGCACGGTCGCCGCCCGCGACCAAACTTTCTTTTGCGCGCGAGCCCGTTCGCCGCGCGGCGCCGTGTCAGATCTTCCAGCCCTCCCGCATCGGCCGCAGCGCCAGGCGCCGGTTGGCCGTCTCGTCGCCCACAAACGCTTCCTTCACCGGATCGAACGTGAGCTTGCGTTCCAGGCGCAAGGCGATGTCGCTTACATGACAAAGCGTGTCGCCTTGAACGGAGTCCTCGATGGGGCAGACGGCCGGGGTGCGGCTGCGGATGCCGTCCAGGAAATTGCGCACATGATGCGAACTGCGGACCAGCTTGGTCGGGAATTGATCGGACTTTTCCTCGATGAGCTTCTCGGGACTGCTCCAGATCTGGCTGCGATCCACCACCACCCAGCCATCGGTTCCCTCGAACGCCGTCCCGTGGTCGCGCACTTCGGTGTACTTGGCCTTCCAGGCATCGAAGTTGTTGAGGGCGCTGGCCTCGGCGCCGTTGCGAGTGCCGCGGAAGGTCATGCCAACGCCGCCGGCCAGGGCGAAATGGACATTCCAAGCCACGGCGGTGTTGCAGGCGCCCGTCGCCGGGATCAGGCCCTTGCCCTCGATCTCCATGGGCCGGGTCATCATCTCCGGATACCCCCAGAGCGCGATGTCCAGCGGATGGATGCCCCATCCGGCGATGAAGCCCAGGGCGTAATCGGAGTTGAACCACCAGGTCTTCCAGTTCTTGTCCGTGTCGTAAGCTTTGCCGTCCGTGTAGGGAACCTTGGCCGCCGGGCCGAGCCAGAAGTCGTAGTCGAGCCCCGGCGGCGCGGGGATGGGGTCTGTGGGCCCGCCCGGGCGGCTGGCCGAGCACCACACATTGATCTGCTTCAGCCGGCCAAGCCGGCCGTTGCGCGCCAATTCGCAGGCCTTGCGGAACTTGCCGTCGGAGCGCTGCTGCGTTCCAAACTGGAAGATCCGCTTGTTGTCCTGACAGGCTTTCCGAAGCATCCGATCTTCCGCGACGCTCAGGCCCATGGGTTTTTCCAGGTAGATGTCTTTGCCGGCGCGGGCGGCGGCGATGGCTGCCGGCACATGCCAGTGATCGGGCGTGGCGATCAGCACGGCATCGATGTCCTTGCGCGCGAGCACCTCGCGGAAATCGCCGCAGGTCCGCACATCCTGGTTCTTGTAGTGGCCGTTGACCTGTTTGACGGCGGCATCGAGGTTGAGCTTGAGCACGTCGCACACGGTCACCACCCGGGCGTCGGCTTGCGAGAGGAAATTGCCCATGACCCCGCGGCCCTGCGGACCCACGCCGATCGCCGCGATGGTCAGCCGGTTGCTGGGGGCGGTTTGTCCGTCCGCGCCCAACACGCTGGACGGCACAAAGGTGGGGGCGGCGGAGGCGGCCAGGGCGGCGGTGAGGCTGGTGCGGAGGAAATCCCGACGGGTTGTTGGCGTGTTCATGGCCTCGATTCGACCCCAGCCGGCCGCGGGCGTCAAGCTTTCCCATGAATCCTGAACCCGCCCGCAAGTCGCCCTGTCCGGTCAGCCTCAGACGTTGCCGAACGGGCAGGGGGCTGCGAACGCGGGCGATGCGGAATCAGCGGAGCCGGCCTCTGGCGGGAGCGATCTCAGGGCAGCGGACCGTAGGCTTCCTCGACCACGCGGCGGAAGTTGTTCTCGCCGGGCTGGATGATGGCCATCTCGCGCTGGGCGTTCGCCTCCGAGTCGCTGGCGTGGGCGGCGTTCACCATGACGTTCTGCCCGAACTCCCGGCGGATCGAGCCGGGGGGCGCCTTGGATGGATCCGTCGGGCCCAGGACCTCGCGGATTTTGCCGACCGCGTTCGGCCCTTCGTAAACCAGGGCGATGCATTTCTCCGAGCCGGGCTTGTTCAGCACGTCCGGCGGACACTCGCTGGGTGTGCGGCCGGACATGAAGCGCACGATGTTTTCGAATTGAAACTCGCCAAAAAGCGGGCACAACACTTCCCCGACTCGAGTCTGCTCCGCCGCAGGAATGCCGAAGCCGAACTCCTTCTCGAGGGCGGCCCGGGCCCGGGCGCCCACCATCTCCACCAGGCGGGTCTTGAGAAAGTCCTTGACCGGCCCGTAGAACTCGACCGCCTGGGCCACGCTCATGCGGTGCACCTTGATTGCCACCATGAAAAGCCCCGTGCGCGAGAAGAAATCGATCACGTTGCCCGGCCGGCTCGTCGGAAACCGGAAGTTCTCCGGCTTGATCAGGACCAGCGTGCGCTGCGGCGCTTCGCCCGGCTGATAGGCGATCGTGTTTTCCAGGATGCCACCGTCCGCGTCGGAATGCCGGGCCCAGATCTTCAGCTTCAGCTTGGCTTCCGCCAGGGTCGGCGCCGCCAGCACCGCCGGTTCGAAGTAGCGCACCTGCCCAGCCTCGTCCACAATCAGGTCGCCATAGGTGTCACGGATCGTCTCCCCGGTCCGGCGGTCGGGATC
>JAKLEJ010000277.1 GCA_022711695.1 Verrucomicrobiota bacterium
CGCCAGGAGATTCTCCGTGCTGACCAGGAACATCATGGCCACGACGGCGAGCAGCAGGAGAGCGACGAACTCGCCAATGTGGGGCGTGAAGTCCGAGTCGCGGAGCAACAGGGCGGTGAAGGCCGCCAGCGCCAGCAGCGCCAGCTTGACGAGCTGGCCCAGCGGGTCCAGGACGAGGACCCCGGCGCCGAAGCTCGCCTGCTGCGGCAGGGCGGCGACGCACACGGCGGACACCACCGCGCCGGCGACCGCCAGCGCGGTCGCCGCGCGGCGGCGGTTGGCCGGCGAGCGGCCGCGCAGCAGGAGGAGGTCCGCCGCCAGCGCCAGAAATGCGGTGAGCGCGAGGGCGGTCTCCGGGAGCACGGCCTGCAGCAGGGCGCCGTAGTTCATGGCCTGGCCCTCCCCAGCGCGGCCACCAGGTCCGCGACGGCCGGCTCGATGAAGCGCAGCAGGATTTGCGGATAAAGCCCGACTGCCAGCGTGCAGGCCAGCAGCAGGAACGCTCCTGCCTTCTCGGGCGTGGAGATCGCCGCCAGCGGGGCCGAGGCCGCGCCCGCCGCGCGCGCAAACGCGCCAGGCCTGCCGAAGAAGGATTTCTGGATGGCCCGAAGGGTGTAGGCCACGCCCACCAGAATGCCCAGGCCGGAGAAGACCGCCAGGGCGGGGAAGGCCTGCCAGGCGCCGATCAACACTTGGAGCTCCGCCACGAACCCGCTGAATCCCGGCAGGCCCATGGAGGCTACGCCGGCCAGGACGAAGACGACGGCTGCAAAGGGCAGGGTTCTTTGGAGCGCCAGACCCTCGAGAACCGCCAGTTCGCGCGTGTGGGCGCGGTCATAAACCATGCGGCCGACCACGCCGAAGAGCAGGCCCGCGATCACCCCGTGCGAAAACATCTGCAGCACCGCTCCGTTGAGCCCGACCCAATCGAGGCTCATCAGCCCGAGAACGACAAACCCCATGTGGCTGACACTGGAGTAGCCGATGACAAACTTGAAGTCGCGCTGCGCGAGGGCGGCCAGCGCGCCATAGACGATCCCGACGGCGCCCAGCAGGCCAAAGAACCAAGCCCATTGCCAGGCGCCGGCAGGGAACAAGCCGATCGCCACGCGCAGGCAGCCGTAGGCGCCGAGTTTCATGACCACTCCCGCCAGCAGCATCGAGGCGGCGGTGGGCGCCGCGACATGGCCGGTGGGCGCCCAGGTGTGGAACGGCCACAGCCCGGCGAGGATGCCAAAGCCGACAAACACGAGCGGGAAAGCCCAGGCTTGAAAGGCGGCCGGGTAGGCGTGCCGCGCCAGCGCCTCGAGATCGAAGGAGCCGGCGCCGGAGGTCACGTAGGCCGCGATCAATCCCACCAACACCATGGCGCTGCCCACGAACGAATACAGCGCCAGCTTCATGGCGCCGTACTCGCGCCGGGTCGAGCCCCAGATCGCAATCAGGAAATACTTCGGGATGATCGCCACCTCGTAGAACACAAAGAGCAGAAAGGCGTCCCGGCTCAGAAACACCCCATAGACCCCGCCGATCAAGGCCAGGTAAAGGGCAAAGAACTCGCGGACCCGGTGCTCGATGTTCCACGAGAACAGAATGCCGGCCACCGCGGCGATGCCCGTCAGCAGCACCAGCGTGAGGCTGATGCCATCCGCCGCGAGATGATACCGGATGCCCAGCGCATCCACCCAGGGCCGGTTCACGATCGTGACCATGCCGCGCCCGGGCGTCCAGGCAATGGCGGCGCCCAGGGTGACCGACAAGCCCAGCAGGGCCGCGGTCAGCGCGGTCCACCGCGCCAGGGACCGCCGATCCGCCGGCAGGAGCAGCAAGAGCAGGGCGCCCAGGAACGACAGGTATAGGGGGGCGTCTAGCATCGGGGGAACAGGCGCGGCGCGGGGCGGCGATCAGGAGCCGGAGCGGCTGGCGGCTGTCCGTGTGTCTCCAGAAGGCCGGCTGACGACCCCGGGCGCGGTTCCCATCGAGCATGTCCAGATCATGGCTTCAGCCTACCTGAGCCTCCGGCACAAGACAACGAAGTTCCCAACCGCGCCCTGCGCCGCCGCCCCGCCGCTCCCGGTCGATTTCGGCAGGACGAGAGCCCGCTCCGATCAAGAGGCAAGGAACGACATCGGGCAGGGATGGACGGGCGAGCACGCTCAAGATGGCGGCGGATTGACCACGTTCCGGGGATGCCCCGAAAGGAACGCGCGCACATTGTCCACGGCAATCTGCATGAGCCGTTCGCGCGCGGCGCGGGTGGCCCAGCCCAGGTGCGGTGTGACCAGACAGTTGGCGGCGGAGAGCAGCGGGTTGTCGGGGGCGGGCGGCTCGGTCGAGAGCACATCCACGGCGGCGCCGGCCAGACGCCCCGAGTTCAAGGCCGCCGTCAGGGCGGGTTCGTCCACCAGCGGCCCTCGGGCGGTGTTGATGAGAAAGGCCGTCGGTTTCATGAGCGCCAGCCGTCGGGCATCGACCAGGTGTCGCGTGCGGGGCGTGAGCGGGCAATGCAGGCTGACCGCATCGCTCCGGGCAAAGAGCGAGTCCAAATCCGTGAAGCGGACGTTCTCCGCAGTTTGCGGCGGGGGGTGCGGGGTGTGCGCCAGCACGCTCATGCCGAAAGCGGACGCCAATCGCGCCACTTCCCGTCCGATCCGGCCGAGGCCCACAAGGCCAAGGACCCGGCCGTCCAGCTCGATCAAGGGCGATTCCCAGTAGCAGAAGTCCGGGCTGCGGGCCCAGCGTCCCGCGCGCGCGCCGGCGGCGTGGCGGCCGACTTGGAGGGCCAGTTCCAGGAGCAGGGCCAGAGTGAGTTGAGCAACCGAGCGGGTGCTGTAGTCGGGCACATTGGTGACGACCACGCCGCGCTCCCGGGCCGCCGTCAAATCCACCACGTTGTAGCCCGTGGCCAGGACCCCCACGTAGCGCAGCCGGGGCAAGGCCGCAAGGGTGGCGCCGTCCAGGACCGTCTTGTTGGTCAGCACGATCGAGGCGTCCCGGGCCCGGCTGGCCGTCTCGGGCGGCGGTGTCCGGTCATACACGCGACACTGGCCCAGGGCCATCAGCCCATCCCAGCTCAAATCGCCCGGATTCAGCGTGAACCCGTCCAAAACCACGATTCTTGGCGTCTCAGGCATTGCGCCGACAGCTTACCACCGTCTGGAGCTCCAGCAACTTCAGGCGGCGCCAAACGGGTTGCATTTTCGCCGACAAACTCCCAAAGTGGCCCGGGAACGATCGAATGAACGAACCACTGGCAGGAAAAATCGCGTTTGTGACCGGGGCCTCGCGGGGGATCGGCCGGGCCATCGCCTTGAAGCTGGCCCAGGCCGGCTGCGACGTGGCGCTGGCCTACCATAACAGTCACGAGGAAGCGGCGGCCGTGTGCGAGTCCATCCGCGCCCTGGGGCGGCGGGCCCTGGCGGTGCAGGCGGACGTGAGCGATCCGTCGAGCGTGGCCGAGGCCTTTGGGGCGTTCCGGCAGCAGTTCGAGCGGGTGGACATTGTGGTGAGCAACGCGGCGATCGGCGTGCTGCGGCCGGCGCTGGAGCTCAGCCTCAAGCACTGGCGCCGCTGCCTGGAAACCAACGCCCTGGCGCTGAACCTGCTGGCCCAACAGGCGGCCCCGCTGATGCCGCGCGGGGGACGCATCGTCGGGATCTCGAGCCTGGGCGCTTCGCGGGCGATTCCCCATTACGCCTTCATTGGCGCCTCGAAAGCGGCCCTGGAGGCGCTGGCGCGCAGCCTAGCCCAGGAGCTGGGGCCTCGCGGCATCCGCGTGAACGTGGTCAACGCCGGCGTTGTGGACACCGACGCGCTCAAGTATTTTCCGAACCGCGAGGAGCTGCTGGCCGAATACGCCCGCCGGACTCCGGCCGGCCCGCGCCTCACCCCCGAGGATGTGGCTGGCGGCGTCTATCTGCTGTGCCTGCCCGAGGCGGAGATGATCACCGGGCAAACGCTGGTGGTGGACGGGGGGTTCTGCATTTCCGGATGAGCAGCCCCAGCCTCCAGGATTCAGGGTTGGCCGGCCGGGTGGCGATCGTCACGGGCGGCAGCCGGGGCATCGGGCGGGCCATCGTGCGGACGCTGGCCGCGTCCGGCATGGAGGTGGTGTTTACTTATCGGGAAAACGCCGCCGCCGCCGCCGGGGTGGTGGCCGAATGCGCGGGCGCGAGGGTGATGGCCGAGCCGCTCGAGGTGCGCGACGCCGCCGCCTGCGCCGCCCTGGCGGAAAAGGTGGCCGACCGCGCCGAGAGCATCGACCTGCTGGTCAACAATGCCGGGGTGATTCGGGACAACCTGCTCGGGCTGCTCGAGGACGAGGACGTGCGGGTGGTGCTGGACACGAACGTCGGCGGCGCCTTCAACATGATCCGGGCGGTGGCCCCGCACATGATCGCGCGGCGCCGCGGCCGCATTGTCAACATCAGCTCGGTGGCGGGCGAGAAAGGCGGGCGCGGACAGACGAACTACGCGGCGAGCAAGGGCGCGATCAACGCGCTCACCCGGTCGCTGGCGGTGGAGCTGGCGCCCCGCGGCATCACCGTGAACGCGGTGGCCCCCGGGGTCATCGACACGGAGATGTCGCGCGAGGTGCGGGCGCTGGCGGGCGAGGCGGTGCAGGCCCGGATTCTGCTGCGGCGCATTGGCCGCCCCGAGGAAGTGGCCCATGCGGTCTGGTTCCTGGCCTCGCGCTATGCCGACTACATCACCGGGCAGGTGCTGCACGTGGACGGCGGATTTAAGATGGAGTGACACGACATGAGCAATACGAACATCACCAAGGAAGAAGTGCTGGCCATATTTCCCAAAGTGGCCGAGACCATGGCGGACGCGCTGGGATGCGATGTGGAGCAGGTCAAGCTCGACGCCTCGCTGATCGACGACCTGGGGGCGGAATCGATCGACTTTCTGGACATCGTCTTCCGGCTCGAACGGGCCTTCAAAGTCAAGATCCCGCGGGGCAAGATCGTCGAGGAGGCCCGGGGCAGCCTGTCGGAGTCGGAGTTCGAGAAAGGCGGGCAGGTGACCGAGGCGGGCGTGGCGCGGCTGAAGGATTTTCTGAGCGAGGTGCCGGCCGAGCGGTTCAAGACGCCGCTGCTGGCGGCGCACATCCCGCGCCTCTTCACCACCGAGACCTTCTGCAAGATGGTGATCCGCCAGCAACGCGCCGCCGCCTCCGCCGCCACGGCCTGATCCGCCCCGGGGGGCCATTTCGGAAATGGACG
>JAKLEJ010000278.1 GCA_022711695.1 Verrucomicrobiota bacterium
CTGCAGTCGGCCGGAATCTCCGGGGCGGTCACCAGGTTGAGCGTGGCGAACGGAATGCTGCATTCGTCCTTGAGGATGGCCCCGAACTTGGAGTAGCCGACCGATTGGTCGGTGTTGTCCGGGTCATGCTCGCCATGGCCGCGCAGGAAATAGGCCTTGAGCTGGCGGGGCTTGGCCACGCCGTAAATCGCCGAGGTGAAGACCATCTCCCCGCGGAAGTGGGTGCGGCGCACCTCCTTGGTCTTCTGCTGAACGACGCTGTTGATGTCGTAATCGGAGAGCTCCGACGCGCTGACGTGGCGGGTGCGTCCCTGGCAGTCGAAGATCACCAGGTTCTTGTCGGTCATCTGGGTGAGATTGTAGCGGGCCTTGATGGCGCGGGCGGCGGGGCCGTCGCGGATGTAATCCACTCGTTCGACGACAATGCGCGGGGAGACCGCCTGGTATTCCTTGAGCAGGGCGACCACCCGGCCGTAGAGGGCTTCCTCCGAATCGAAATAGACGGTGACCCGGACCGTGTTGGTCAGGCTGGCCAGCACCTGGAAGGTGCGGGCGGAGAGGCGGAGTTGGTTGTCGGCGGAGACGTGGACGCGCCGGAAATGGCGGAGGGCGAGGTAGTTGGCCATGACCACCAGGGCGGCCAGCGCCACGACCGCCAGGGCCACGTTCAACAGCGCGCTGGAGCGGCGGGCCAGGGAGAAACTGGGCAGGGGCTCGCTCATCGCCACCTCCGGCTTTCCACGACCTTCCATGTGAGAAAGAGGAGCAGCGCGGTCGAGCTGAAATAGAACACCAGCGCCCGGGTGTCGATGATCCCCCTCGAGAAGTCGCGCATGTGGTCGATGAGGGAGACGTGCTGCAGGGCGGCGGATTGCCAGCCGGGCTCGCCGACGTAGTTCACCGCCAGGAAGCTCAGCAGCCAGAGGGCGAAGCCGGCCGCCAGGGCGATCACCGCGGCGATGATCAGGCTGCGGGTCAGGGCCGAGGCCAGGCAGCCCAGGGCCATGTAGAGCAGGCCCAGCAGGAAGATCCCCAGGAACGTGCTCCCCAGCACCGCCCAATCCACCGCCGAGGACTCATTGCCAAAGGGCCGCAGCGCCAGCACCAGCGCCGCCAGCGGCGCCCATGTGAGCATGTGGAAAACCACCGCGGCGCTGAACTTGGCCAGCACCACCTCCAGGTCTCCGACCGGCGCGGTCATCAGGGTTTCGAACGTCCCGGTGAACTTCTCGAGCGCGAAGCTGCGCATGGTGATGATGGGGGTGGCCAGGATCAGGATGATCCAGAAGTAGTAAGTGCTGAAGAACAGCTCCAGCAGGGGCTGGTCGGTGGGCTCGGCGTTCAGCGCGCGAATGAGACTGACAAAACACAGCCCCAGCAGGAACAGCACCGCCGCGATCACCACGTAGCCCGTCCAGGAGACGAAGTAGGCCCCCAGTTCGCGCCGCAGCAGGGTGCGCCAGGCCTGGAAACGAAAGTTCACGATTCCTCCTCCCGGCCCGAGAGGGTCACGTGCACAAAGATGTCCTCGAGGGTGTGGCGGCTGCGCGTCAGCTCGCGCAAAGGCCAGCCCCGCTCGACGGCCAGCCGGTAAACCTGCCCCCGCAAATCCGTGCCCGGCCGCGCCGCCAGGGTGCAGCGCTGGTACTCGCCCTCGGCGGCGGCGATCGAGTAGTGCTCCACATCCGAGAGATGGTCCCAGGCGGCGCGCAGATCCTCGACCGGGGCGGCAATCTCGGCGACCACCTGGCCGCCGCCGCTCATCTCGCTCTGCAGGTTGTCGGGCGTGCCCGCGGCCAGAATGCGGCCCTCGTGCAGGATGAGCACGCGCGTGCAGGTCATCTCGACTTCGGGCAAAATGTGGCTGGACAGGAGGATGGTGTGGTGCCGGCCCAGTTCCTTGACGAGCTGGCGCACCGCGCGGATCTGGTTGGGGTCCAGCCCCTGGGTGGGCTCGTCCAAAATGATCAGGTCCGGCTGGTGAACCAGGGCGTCGGCCAGGCCCACCCGCTGCTGGTAGCCTTTGGAGAGCTGGCCGATGATGCGGTGAGCCACCTCCGCCAGGCCGCACTGCTGCAGCACCGTGTCCACCCGTTCGCGGGAGCGGGAGTTGCCCAGGCCCTTGAGCCGGGCCCGGAACTTCAGGTACTCGCGCACCCGCATTTCCTTGTGCAGCGGGTTGTTCTCGGGCATGTAGCCGATGCGCCGACGGACCTCGTCGGCCTGGGTGAAGACATCGAGCCCCGCCACGCGGACGGTGCCGGCGCTGGCGGGCATGAAGCAGGAGAGGATGCGCATGATCGTGCTCTTGCCGGCGCCGTTTGGGCCCAGCAAACCCACGATTTCGCCCCTGCCCACGGTGAAGCACACGTCCCTCACCGCCGTGTGGCCGGCGTAGTGCTTCGTCAGATGGTCCACTTCAATCATGTCCGATGCCCGTTTGGACGCGCGCATCCTATCGGGGGGCGCGATTCCAGCCAAGGAAAAGTCTCGTCGGCTTCCGCAAGCGGCTGGCGGCGGCGCCGTCGGGATCCGACGCCGAAACCGGGGGCGGCCCTCGGGCGCCAAGCGCCGCTTCAGTGTGGCCGGCGCCCGGCCTCATCGAGGCGGCGGACCCGGGCCGCAATAAGGAGCGCGGCCGCGGCCGCCAACGCCGAAGCGAAGACGAAGACGGGACGCAGGCTGCCGCCGGAATGGGCGGCAATCCGGCCGGCCGCCCAGTTGGCGACGATCGGGCCAAACCCGGACCCGACCAGAACCAGCAGGGTCTGGGCGGTGGAGCGCACGGCGCTGCCGGCGATGGCATTGACCAGCAGGCTTGTGCCGACAATGTTGAAGACCACCACCGCCCCTGCCAGGGTGTAGCTGAGGCACAGGAGCCACAGGTTGTCCGACACCGCATACAGGAGCTGCCGCGCCAGGAGGGCCGCGCAGCCGGCCAGGATCACCCCGGAGTAGTTCCAGCGGCGGAGCAAGGCCGGCTGCCATTGGAAGAGAGCGAACTCGAACAGAACGCCTGCCGCCTGAGCGGGACCCAGCCAGACCCGCGGCACGCCCACTTTCTCGAGGAGCGGGAACGAATAGTAGGTGAGGATGGAGAAGGAACCGGCCATGCAGAAATAGGCGACGAGCAGGACCACGTAATTCGAGTCGGAGAGGAGGCTCCTCAGGGCGGGCCCGTAGGGGTGGTGTCGTCGGCCCGGTCCCTGCCTCCGGCCGGCCGGTTCGGTGTGCGGCAGCCAGAATGTGACCGCCACCATGATCAGGCAGCAGAGCGTCCCCAGATGCAGCGTGAACCCAAGGCTGGGTTGGCTGCGGCAGGCCAGCCACAGGGAGATCGGAAGGAAGGGGAGCGTCCACCCCAGCGAACCCCAGCCCCGCAGCCGCCCGAATTGCTCGTGAGGCCGCGGCAGGTGATGAAAGCTCAAGGCGTTGATGAGCATGAAGGTGGGGTTGAGCAGCGCCGTCAGCAGGGTGAAGCCGACCAGCATGCCCGCGAACCCGGTCTGGGCCGAGAGAAACGCCAGCGCCCCGGCCGCGCCCAGGTTCAGCAGGGCGAACAGCCGGTTGAGCGGGATATGGCGGTCGGCCAGCATCCCCCACAAAAACGGGAACACCATCAGGGTCGCCGACGAGGCGACATAGATCAGGCTGATCCGCGTGAAATCCAGGCCTTGATCCTGAAACCACAGGCTGGCAAACGGGATGACCGCCCCGCCCACGGCAAACTGGGTCGCCATGGCGGCGCACAGCGGCCGCGGCAGCCGAAGCTCCACACTGGTTGCGGGTGCAACAATCACATTCCTGCAGCCAAAGGTGTCCGACAAAGGGGTCAGTCCCGGCTATTAGACAATCGCAACGCGTTTTTCAGCGTGTTCAGGCTTCCCATCCGCAGACGCCGTGCTATCCACGCCATTGTCATGGTGGTCTCCTGTCGCAGCCTCAGCGCGATCGATATCTTGGTTTGGTCGGTCTTGGCCCGGTGGTCCAGTACCTCTTCTGTCCACCGCCGCCGCTTCAGTTCCTCCCGCACGATTCGTTGCGCCTTCTCCTCCTCGCTTTGCCGCAGTTCCGCCCCGTAATGGTGGGCGCCGCGCCGTTCGCTCACCTGGGCAAGCAGTTCCTGGCGAAACGCCTCCCCGCCCAGGCACCAGCCCCGCCGCACGCACGTCCACGCCTGCGGCTGCTCCTCGCCGAGCCGGCTCTCCTCCATCCGCCGTTCAAAAACCTCCCGCCCGGCCGGGCTGTCCTTCGGAATGCCGTGTTCTCCCAACAAGCGGTCCACCCGCAGCCACGCTGGTCGCCGAGCCGCTCGCTTCAAGTATTCCGGGAAACTGCTCCAAAGGTAGGACTTCAATGGAGCCTCAGCCGAAACCAGCCGCGCCCGGGCCGGGTTCAGATGCACGTAGTCGCACGCAGTTTTGAGATACCCCGGGCTGGCGCTGTCCACAACCAGCGCCTTGTAACGCCCGCTGAAGAGGTGCCCGACGAGTTTGTGTCGGCGATTGAACCGACTTGTATAGACGCCCAGAAACCACTTCATGCCGGCCACCAGGTTCGCCTGGGGTGTCTCCACCACCAGGTGAAAATGGTTTGGCATGAGACAATAGGCGTGAATCTGCCAGTCGGTTTTGTCGCACGCCTCCGCCAGCGTTTCCAGGCATCGGCGGCGGTCCAGGTCATCGCGGAAGATGGCCTGGCTCCGGTTGCCCCGGTTCATCACATGATAAACCGCGCCTGCGTACTGCAGTCTCACCTTGCGCGCCATAGGAAGTGAATCGTCCGCAAGCAGGACCCGCCTGTCAAGACCAGATTGGCCAATAGCCGGGACTGACCCTTTAGCGGGCGTCGTGCGACGGGAGAGCGCCTGGCGGCGTCGGGGGATCAGGCAATGCCAAAACCGGCGCGGTAGCGCTTGCGGATGAGCTGGTCCGCTTCGGGGGCGTTCGGGGCGCGCATGGCGGCGGCGTCCCATTCGATGCGTTTCTGGAGGCGGGCGGCCAGGTTGCCCACCAGGAGCGCCTCCGTGAAGGGGCCCGAGCAGGCAAAGCCCGCCTTGGCGTCCTCAGGCTTCCGGGCCTTGCAGGCCTGGACCCACTCGACGCGATGGCCGGGCGAACGCGCGAGGGTCTTGGGCGGAAGCGGGAACTCCTGCCGCCGTTTGGCCGGGAAGAGGCGCGGGGCGCCCGACCAGCCGCCGCCAACCATCGTGCCCTTGTCG
>JAKLEJ010000279.1 GCA_022711695.1 Verrucomicrobiota bacterium
TCATGCGAAAGACATTCAGGGCCTGCCGCGCGCAGTCCACCGCCCCCATGTACACCACGCATTTCAAGCCGAACATGGCCGCCACAGTGGCCGTGGCCACGCCGTGCTGACCGGCCCCGGTTTCGGCGATGACCCGCGTCTTGCCCATGCGGCGCGCCAGTAGCACCTGCCCCAGGCAGTTGTTGATCTTGTGAGCCCCGGTGTGCAGCAGATCTTCGCGCTTGAGATAGACGCGCGCCCCGCCCAGCTCCCGGCTCAGGCGCTCCGCCAGGTAGAGCGGCGTGGGGCGTCCGCAAAACTCGCGCAGGTAATAGCTCAATTGCCGCTGAAACTCGGCGTCCTGCTGTGCCCGGTAATACTCCGCCTCCAGTTGCTGAAGCGGATGCATCAGGGTTTCCGGCACAAACCGTCCCCCGTACGGGCCGAAATGGCCCCGGGCATCGGGCAGTTGTTGGCTGGCAATCTGGCTCATAGGCATTCCGTCGCCGCAATTTCGCCCAAAGCGCCGGACGCGCCAAGCCCAATCAATCCGGCGGAGCGAACGGATTGGCGCGTTTGATCGGAGCGGGTTTGCCGGCGGGGCCGGGCGCGGCAAAGGGATTGGCGGCGGAATCCGCCGGGGCCAGCTTCGGGAGAAACCACGAGCTGCTCACCAGGTACACCCAACCGGTTGCCAGGTGCAGGACAAAGACCAAGCCCAGGCGGATGAGGTCAAAGCCCAGCGCTCCGTAACCGACCAGGCCCAGAGCCAGCAGCAGCGCCCCGGGCATCAGGGCCGCGCCGGACAGCCTCCACCCGGCGGCCAGGCTCAACCGGCGCTCCACCAACAGCGCCAGCGCCAGCGCGGCTGGACAGTAAAAAGCAGCCACCACCCACCACAACAGCAGCACCCCGGCCATCGCTCCGAGAAAGACCAGCGCCCGAAGCGGCGCTTCGCGGGCGCCCCACCACGGGATCGCGTCCGTCGGATCGAGGCTGATGATCCAGCCCCCGGGCAAAGGCCGCTGCACACTGCCCAGGATCGACGTCAGCCTCGCATTCGTGGCCTGAAGGGCGATCTCGATATCGGCCACCCGGCCAACCATCCCGCTGTTCCGGGCGTCCACCACCAGCGCCAGAAACCGGTTCTCCGCCAGCCTCACGGGCGTGTTGGTGGTCCAGGATAGAACCCCGTGGCGGATTCCGGCGCCGCGGGGAAGCCGCGCCACCGCCTCTCGGGCCACCGGCATCCAGGCGGCGCTCACAAACCACGTCGCCGCCGCGGCGCAAAGCGCCGCCGCAACCAATTGCGCCAGCAGCAACCGGCCGGCCGGCGCGCCGGCAAACGCCGCCACGCCCGCGGGCGTGAGCGGCTGCCACGCGGTCCGGGAAGACTCGACGGATGCGCTCATCTGCTCCTCATCCAAACACCATTCACGGCGAAAACGGAAGCCCAAACCGCGGCCCCGCCCGCGCCCACGCATCCGCCCATCCGGATATTTGCATGTATGATAACTAAAGCTTTCAACATATAAGTTGCATTGTTAGCAGCGCTTTTGATATACGTAGCACGCATTTTATGGCGACCTGCGCGAACATCAAGAGCCCGTCGGGGGCATGGGGGCGGACCGCGAAAGCGGCCGGCCGCATGCAGTCCCTCGGACGGCGCGTGTTCGGCCGCGGCCCGTCCAGCGCCCGGGCGAGTGTCCCCGGGACACATCTGGACGGACTCCTGGCAGGCAGGTGAAGAGAGTCAGCGACCCTGAAGTTTTCAGCCCTGCGTGCCAGATCGGCGGCGGGGCTGTTTGCATGGTCATGAAAGCGTGAAACCAGAATCCGCATCGAAAGACCAACCGACATGAACACGAGCCAGACCACGCCGTGAGAGCACGAGAGGACATCGGGCTGAGTGAGGCCGGCCAGAGCCGACACTTTCCGCCGCGGGGATGCGCCCAGCGACGGCCAGCCGGCAGATGGCGCTGCGGCAACCGGATTTTACAGTCGAAGGGCTTTGCGGGAGGTGTGCCCCAAAACACCGAAACAACCGCCGTGAAACCGCGGGTTGGGATCGAGAAGATCGCCAAGAGGTGATTGTTCTTTTGCAGATCGATACACGACGGGCCGGGACGCTGACGCGTACCCGGCCCTCTGAATTTTCGCGAGCGGCAGCGGTTCGCCGCCCGAGCCTGTGACGCGCCGCAGCCGTCAGCGGCTCAGGCCGGCCTCCCCGGCCGCGGGCAGGCGCCACACCCAGTCCCCTTCCCTCAGGTCCAATTCGAGCCCCCAACCTCCTTCGGTCGAGCGGGGCCGCGGGCAGGGCTGGCCGTGATCGTCCACGCCGTTGGAACCGATCGAGTGGAGGCCGCAGCCTTGTCCCGGAGTTTGTTGAAAGCGGAACGAAACCCCAGACATGGGGTCCGAAGGAACCTGCGCCACGAATGCCGGCGCCAAGGCTTCGAGCGATGCCGGGTAATCGCCCCGTTCGATTCGGTGGCGCTCCAGGGCGCAGGCCAACTCCGCCAGTCGGGCCGCCGTCTGGGCGAAGGGCAGATGCTCCTGCAGATCGCTGAACAGCGCCACCACGCGCGGCACGACAAAGACCGGGAAGAAGGGGTCGGACGTTCCCCGCAGCAGCCGGCCGGCCATCTGCCGCTCGCGCGCCGAGGTGAAAGGGCGCGCCAGGGCCTCCGGCAACGCGTCTTGCTGAGCCAGGCCGAACCGGCAAACCGCAGCCTGATCCTGGAGAGACCAACCGACGGGATACACGCGGCGCACCCAGCGCAGCGCCTGGCGACCATCGGGGGCGAGCCGGTCGGCCGCATCCTGGCTCAAGGGGGCCGTGGGAATGATGCTCTCGATGAAACTCTTGTTCGCCAGGGTCACAAAGCGGGCTTGAGCGGCGTAATCGGCCAGAGGCGCGAAGCCCTGGAACTGCCGCTGCAGCCGCGCGAGCTGGGCAGCGGTCCAGCGCCGCTGGACCATCCCCTCCCAGACCGGCTGCAGGCTGTCGGCGAAAGTGTAGGCCCGAGCGCTTTGATAGTAGAGTGTCGGATTCATCCGCAGGTAGTCCATCAACCGTAACGCCAACCAGGAATCCTCCAGGGCGGCCTCGTTGCGATTCAGCTCGAGCTCGGCTGTGGCCCGCGCCCTCAGCAGCCGCGCGAAGCTGAGCATGACCCGTTCCGCGTGGGGTTCGGAGAAATAGGGAAAGGCGTGGTCAAATGGAAGCCGGCACGAGGGCCGGCTGCTTCCGGCGCGAAGCTCTTCGAACATGCTCTCGATCGGCTCAAGCGCCCGCAACACCGCGGCGGCGGCGGCTTGCCGATTCGTTTCAAGTGCCCGCGCGCGCGGGGCGGCATTGGCAGCCAGAGCCCCGGCCCACGCCGGCAGATCCGTGGACTCGCCTTCCAGCCATTGCGCCAGCCGGATGCCGGCCCACCTCCGGTTCAGACGATCCGCCACGTGCAACATATTGGTGAGGGAGCCCAGCCCAGGCCGGACCAGGTTGCCTGAGCTGTCCCGTTTCAGCTCGGCCGTGCCCGCAAGGGGCTCGAGCAGACGGATTCGGGCAAAGTCCTGCTCCGGCCGGGGCGTTGCTGCCGCCACCTGCCCCGGATCGAGCGATTGGTGGCGGCGAGCCGCCTCGGCGGCTGCGGCCGCCCAGGCATGCCGCCCGCGCCAGAACTCGACCGCGTAATAGAGGGCCACCAGGGACGCGCCCAGAACAGCCGTCAGCAGCAACCCCGCGAGGGCCTCCCGTGAGACCGCCCAGGCGAACCCACGGCGCCGGAAGCCCCGGACGCATTTCACCAGGAAAGCCAGGCCGGCCAGCGCCAGCAGCCCGAGGAAGAACGCGGGCAACCCATGCAAAGGCCACCGGAAATCCCTCCAGGCCCAATGCGACCCGGCGGGCCAGGCCACCAGGGCCGCAGCGACGGCCACACCCCACAGCCATAGGGCAAGCCGCTTTGTCTTGTTGTCGTCCAAGTTCATGTTGTGAATCCCCGGGGGGGCGCTTCTGATGCGGCGCTAGCCGGCCTGGGCGGCCTCAGGACCTCGACTTCGTGGCGCGCCCGCTGGCCAGGTGGGCGCGGGGTGGCCCGGCTTTTCCGCCGCCGACGATTGCTCCCCCCGGAGCGGACGGGTGCGCTCCAGGGCCAGGACCACTTCCTGCCAGGAGATGGGCGGAGGCGGAGCGCCAGGGGGAAGCTCGCTTGGCGCGGTGGCGCGGAGCAGAAGGCTCAGCATCCAGCAAGCCGCCGCCGCGCCCCAGGCCAGCCTTCGGCCTGCCAACCAGGAGGGGCGTTCAAACGTTTCCCCAATGCGGAGCGCGCTCGGCGCCGGCTCCCCCGGTTCCAGCACGGCCTTCATCCAGCGCGCGCGCAACTCCGGCGGCGGCGCCGCAGCCGGCAAGGCCAGGCCCAGTTCCGTGAGCTGCGCCGAGAGCCGCCGGGTCGTCTCCAAATGAATCCGACACCCGGGACACTTGCGAAGATGAGCCTCCAGGGCAGGGCGGTCCGCCTCGGGCAAGAGTCCGGCCGCCATCAGGCTCAGGGCCTTCTGCCGCCGGGCGCACATGTTCCACAGCCAACGCACACTCATGAATCGCCTCCCATCGCAAAAAGGTTCACCAGGCCAGGCTCGCGGCGCAACGCGGCCAGCGCATGATGGAGCCTGGATTTGACGGTGCCAAGCGGCAGGTCCAGTGCTGCGCCAATCTCGGCCAGGGAAGCCTCCTCGTAATAGCGCAGGAGAATCACTGCCTGGTGTATTGCCGGCAGGCGGCTGATCGCCTCCAGCATCTGCTCCGCCTTTTCCCGCCGAACCAGGCTGTCCGAGGCCGACGGCTGCGGGTCCGCGACCTGCTCCAGCAGGCGTACCGGGTCCGTGGCCTCCCGGGAAGGGAGGCTGGCCAGGGAAACTGGCCGCGAGCGCTCCCGCCGCCGCCACTGGAGGTGGCGCCGGATCAGGATGGCGTAGAGCCAGGTGGAGAACCGGCAGGACCCGTCGAAGCGCGACAGGCTCCGCAACGCCGCCACCAGGGTTTCGGAGGCGAGGTCCTCGGCAGTCTGAGGGTTCGCGCACAGAGCGAGCGCCTGCTGGTAGAGCCGTGCTTCGTGAAACGCCGCCACGCGGCAATAGGCCGCGGCGTCGCCTTGCCGGGCGCGCGCAAGCCAGTCCGCCAGCTCGACTGTGGTT
>JAKLEJ010000028.1 GCA_022711695.1 Verrucomicrobiota bacterium
CGCCGCCGGCGAAGCCGATCGGAGCGCGATCGAAGGCGCGCTGGTGGAGATTTGCCGGCGCGATCCCGCCGGCGTTGACGCCCTGGCCCGCGGGTTGCCCGGGGCGCCCCCGGCGGCGCAGGTGTCTCTGTTGGGAGCGCTTGGAGCGGCGGGCGGCTCGGCGGCCTGCGCCGCCGCGCGCGGGCAGCTCGGCTCGGCTCACGGCGAGGTCCGCCTAGCCGCGTTGCGGGTGCTCTCGGAATGGGCGGACGCCGAGCCCATCGAGGACCTGGCGAGGGTGGTCGAAAGCACCGATGACGCCCGGACCCGCGCTCTGGCCGCGCGCGGTCTCAGCCGCATGGCGCCCCAGGCCCCCGAACGCGCCGCCCGCGCCGCCGAGGCGCTGGCCCGCGCCCTGCCCGCCTCGAACGACGCCGCCAGCCAGCGGAGTCTCCTAAACACGCTGATCGGCATTCCCTGCGCCGCCAGCCTGGGGGCCGTGCAGACGCAGTTGAAGAACCCCGCCCTGGCGGCGGAGGCGGCCTCGGGCCTGCTGAGCATCGCCGAGGTCATCTACCCCTGGCACGGGTCCGAGGTGAAGGCGGCGCTGACCGAGCTGCAATCCGCGCATCCGCCCCCCGCCCTGGCTCAACGCGCTGCGGCGCTCGCCGCCAGGCTGGACCAACCCGCCAACCTGGCTCTCGGCGGCCTGGCGACCAGCCCGGACGGCCTGGAGAAGGATGGCGACGCCGGCGGGGACCGGGCCGTGATCGACGGGGATCCGAAAACTTATTGGGACGAGGCGGACAACCAGAAGCTCTACCGGTTGCGGGTGCGCCTGCGGGAGAGATCGACGGTCGGCTTTCTGCGCCTGACCGCCTGGCAGCATCACAACTACGCCCCGAAGGACTTCGAGGTGCTGTGCGACGACCAGCCGGTCAAGACCGTGCGCGGCGCGACCTACTCGAACAACACGCTCGCCGTGGCGTTCCCGCCCGTGCCCTGCGGAACGGTGGAATTGCGGATCACGGGCTACTATGGCCAGAGCCCGGCCATCCGCGAACTGGAAATCTACGAGAAGGCCCCCGCCAACTGAACGAGGAGAATTCTGTCATGCACAAGACACCGAGACGCAGTTTTCTGAGGCAGGCGGCGGCCCTCGCCGGGACGGCGGCGGTCTTCCCCTCGCTGGCGCCCTCGTCCGTGTTCGGCGCGGCCGCCCCCAGCAAACGGGTGACCGTGGGCCACATCGCCGTGGGCGGCCAGGGCAGCGGCCTGATGAGCGGATTCCTGGGCCTGCCCCAGGGCCAGAGCATCGCCGTGTGCGACCCGATTCGCGAGCGGCGCGAGCAGGCCGCCCGGCGGGTCGAGCAGGCCTACGCCGCGCGCGCCGGTCAGGGCGCCTACAAAGGCTGCAAGGCCACTGGCGATTTCCGGGAACTGCTCGCTCGCGCCGACCTCGACGCGGTGGTCATCGCGTCGCCGGACCATTGGCATGTGCCGCTGGCCATCGCCGCGGTGCGCGCCGGCAAGGACGTCTATGTGGAAAAGCCGCTTGGGCTGAGCATCGAACAGGACAAGGCGCTGCGGGAAGCGGTGCATCTGCACGGCGCGGTGCTGCAATACGGCACGCAGCAACGCTCCTTCAGCCAGCACTGCGGCTTCGCCTGCGAGCTGGTCCGCAACGGCTACATCGGCGAGCTCAAGGCCGTCCACGTGATCGCGCCCAACGGGGCGACCGGCGGCAAGGCCGCCGCGGAGGCGCCCCCGGAGGGGCTGGACTACGACCTCTGGCTGGGCCCGGCGCCCGTGGCCCCGTATGCGAAGGACCGCGTCTTCGGAGAAGGGCGCTGGCACATCTACGACTATGCCATCGGGTTCATCGCCGGCTGGGGCGCGCACCCGCTGGATATCGCGCACTGGGGTTACCCGCGCATCCCGGTGGAATACGAAGGCACGGGCCGCATTCCCACCGAGGGGCTGTTCGACACGGTCGTGGACTGGGACGTGCGCGGGCGCTACGCCAGCGGCGTCGAGTTCACCCTCAAGACCGGCCCCGACAAGACGACGTTCGTGGGCTCGGAGGGCTGGGTGGCCGCCTCGCGCGGCGGAATCGCCGCCGAGCCCGAATCCCTGCTGCAAGTCAAAATCAAACCCGGCGAGCTCCGCCTGCTGCGCGACAACCATCATTATCGCGACTTTCTCGACTGCGTGCTCACACGGCGCGTCCCGGTGAGCGACATCGACTCGGCCGTGCAGTCCGACTTCATGAGCCACCTGGGCGACATCGCCATCCGGTCCGGCCGCAAGATCCAGTGGGACCCGGCGAAGGAAACCATCGTCGGGGACGAGGCCGCGGCGCGGATGATGCATCGCGCGATGCGGGCCCCCTGGACGGTCTGAACGGCGCCGCCGGGGACCGCCGTCGGTTTGGAGCCAGGCCTCGCCAGACCGTGTCTCGACCTCAGAATCAAGACCCGTCTGGCAGGTGTAGGACGTTTTTTCCTTCACCCGAGCCCTTCTCTAAGGTATTAATCGCTTGTTCGCCAGCGTGTTCACCGCATCCGCTTGACGTAGCGGTGGTTACAGTGGTCACCAAAGCCTCGCGCGCTGGTAACTTTTTAAGTTTACTTCTTGTGAATTTGGTCGAATACTTACGGGGTGATGCCCATCGCATCCTTTTGGTGGACTGCCAGGAGGACAAATTGGATGTGGCGCCGTTCTTGGAACGACTGAGACACGATGGAAGCAGAGACTACAACCAGGTTTTGGCCCTTTTGGACAGAACGGCGAGACACGGAGTGGTCTGGAACGAGTTCAAAACCAAACGCCTGAAAGGCGACCGGGCTAAGCCCCTCTGCGAGTTCAAAGCGCGCGGCGGAAGCAGGATTCTGTGGTTCTTTGACGAAGATGAAAACGCTGTGATTGTGTGCACTCACGCCTTTTCAAAAAAGAAAGACCAGACACCGACGAACGAGATCGACCGGGCTCAAGAACGCCGCCGGTTGTATTACGAACAGAAGAGAGACTAGCTATGCAAATCCCCATTGCAACCAACTCGCCCCTCCAGAAACAGTTGGAGGCTGCGCGGCAGACACTCGCCTATCGTATTGAGTACGCGAAGGAGTCCTTTTCTGACGAACTCTGGCAGGCGATGGACCATCGTGGCTTGAACCAAGTGCAGTTGGCGGCAAAGGCCGAGGTCACCAAACAGTTTCTCACGCGTGTCTTCCGCGGCGCCAACTGCACGCTCGAAACCATGGTGAAACTGTCCGAGGCTTTGGGCTATCACCTGAACGTTCACCTCACCCCCGCTGAGTACGAATGCGGCTGGATCCACTACATGTCCGAGGAACCGTTCAAACAGGAGCAGCCCTACGCCAAGCTTTGGGCCGCCAAAGATTATTGTGAAGTTCCAACGCAGAACGCCGAGTTGAAGAATGAAACCGTCCCCGCTGCAGCTTAAGACCTATTTCCTCACGGAACTTACGGTCAAGGCCATCCCCCTGGACACCGCCGCCCCTGCGCCGCCGGTTCCGGGAGCAGTGTCCTTTTCCACGAAAGTGCATCATGCCCAGAACAAGACCAACCCGCGCGACTGGCGCGTCGGCCTGCGTATCTCCTGTCAGCCCGACGGCAAGGGCCACTGCCCCTACCTCGTGGATATGGAACTGCTGGGCTTTTTTGAAGTCGCCCAGGCGGTCAAAGAGGAGATGATCAAACCGTTGATCATGGCAAACGCGCCCGCCCTGCTCTATGGCGCGGCTCGTGAACTGGTGCTCCTCGTCACCGGACGCGCTCCCTACGGTCCGTTCCTGTTGCCCGCCGCCACGTTCGTCGATGAGGTTGCGGCGCCAAAGCCGGGCGCGACCGCCGGCAGGAGCCCGGATGCGCGCACACCGACGGCCAAGTAGGCTTCCCTTGGAGTGTTCTAACGCCAGCATCCGGCTGACGATCAGCGCTCTGGGCCAGGCGTGCTCCCTGGAAAGCTTCCCGTTGCGACAAGCCGGGAGCGGTAGCGGCAGCATCACGGAGCGGCGGCCCGCACCAACCGGTAGAAGCGGGCCGGCAATTGGAGGGAAGGCGTGAAGGAAAAGCGGTTCCAGCCGTTTTCGACCACGATCCCCTCGGCGATCCTGGTCCAGCGCCCCCCGGAGGAAACGTCGGAGTACTCGAGATCGAACGCGGCGGCAGTGACGGGCCAAGCCAGCACCATTGTCCCGGCGGCTGGCTCGATCCGCAGCCTGGGCTTCCACTCGGGAACCAGGCACGCCCCCGGGATCGCCGGCAAGCCGAGCAGGGCCAGCGCGAGGTTCCCCGAGTCGCCGTTGCGCAAGGGCTGCCGCGGCGCGTCATGGTCGAGGTGCTGCGCGCCCGGTTCGGCGCGGTTGGAGAAGAGGTCGTAGAGGTCGCGGCCGGCCGGCGCCTCCGGACCCCAGAGCATCAGCGGAATGGTGAACGTCGGCAGTTCATCGGGATGAACGTGCGACCCCGAGGAATCGCCGCCTCCATGATCGGCGGTCAAAACGATGGCGGTCCGATTGGACAGCGCCGGGTTCGCCTCGATGGCGGCCAGGATGCGGCCCAGATGCCGATCCACCTCCCGAACCGCCTGGCGATACTCGGGGCTGCCCCACAGGTAATAATGTCCGGCGATGTCCGGACCGGCCACGTGCAGGAAGGTGTAGGCGGGCGGCGCCGCGCTCAGCCTTTCGAGGACCCGGCTGACCAGGTTGGAGTCGTTCCTTCGCACATGGTCCGGCCCGCCCCAATCGATAATCTGGCTCCAGTCCATCTTGTTCCTTCCGTCGTCAGGCCCGACCGCATCCGGGGCGCCGTGGTCCGCGTCGTAGCTGCGCACGAACATCGCGAACTTCTCCTTGGCCGCGAAGAACGCCGTCGAGCGCCCGTGGTCGTGAACGACGTCGAAGACGCTGGCTTTGTAGGGCACGGCAGGGTTGCCGAAGTTGTGCAGGGTCCAGGGCGGTCCGGGGTCGTAGTTCACAGTAAAACCGTGCGGAGCGCTAAAGGTCACATTGGTTGGCTGCTGCAGCACAGGCCGGCCCGTCAGCATGCTGGAATGATTGGGTTCGGTCAGGGAGAGGTGGGAGTCGCACCGGGCGTTGAAAGTGCAGGCGCCCTGGCGGGCCAGTCGCCTGAAGGCGGGGAATTCCGCGGGCGATTCGGCCAGGTACTCCTTCAGGTACACCCCGCCCAGGCCGTCGGCGCTGATGTGGACCACATGATGGGCGGCGCCCTCGGCCGACGCGAGGAAAGGCAGGCAGATCGGGGCGAGGGCCAGCCAAAGCGCCCAGAGCTTCAAGCCCGAAAGGCCCCACCGGACCGATCCATAACCATTCTGCGAATCTATCATTAGTGAAATGAAACATGGGGGCGCCGCCTCGTCAAACGGGCCGCGCGGCGACACGAAACGCTGCTCCGCAACCTCGGCAGCGCGGCGGCGTTGCGAACTGGCAGTCTCCCAGGACGCAGGACCCCAGAACGCGCCTCAGCGGGCGCCTGAGAATGACTGGACCGGGTGACCTGCATGCGGATTCGAAAGGGCAGATCGGGCTGGTCAGGGTATCGGCTTCATGGTACGTTAATCTCAGAAAGTCCTTACTCGATGATGACACACTATTTGCATCGTGGCGCGGCGGTCCTGGTTTTCGCGTGGCTGCTGGCCGGGTCAGCAGCCGCCCAGTCCAACGGCGTCCTGCGGGAGGTCTATTCCAACATCAGCGGCGTGCTGGTTTCGGATCTGACCTCCAACCCCGCTTACCCGGACAACCCCACCACGGACGAGGTAATCACGAGCGGGTTCGAGGCCCCGGTGAATGTGGGAGACTATTATGGGCAACGCCTGCGGGCGCTCCTGGTTCCGCCGGTGACCGGCAGCTACGTTTTCTATATTGCCAGCGACGACGCTTCGGAGCTTTGGCTGGGGACGGACGACACGCCCGCCGGCAAGCGTAAGATCGCCAGCGTGGTGTCCTGGACCGGTTCGCGCGTTTACCAGGAGGCGAACAACTACCTGACTCAGAAGTCGGCCTCGATTCCCCTCACCAACGGCCGCGTTTACTACATCGAAGCGCTGATGAAAGAAGGAGCCGGGGGCGACAACCTGGCCGTCACGTGGCAAAAGCCGGGAGACGCGGCGCCGGCGGAAGGAGCCGCGCCCATCCCCAACACGAACCTGCGTCCGTACGGCCTGGGACCGCCGCAAATCACGGCCCAACCGACGAACCAGACGGTAGTGGAAGGCGGCGTGGCGACCTTTTCGGCGCAGGTGGCGCGCAAGCTGGGCATCGCCTACCAGTGGCTCCGGAATGGAACCAACATCCCGGGCGCGGTCTATTCCTCGTATTCGCTGGGCCCGGTCCGGCTGGCCGATCACGGCCAGACGTTCCGCTGCTACATCACCAACCCGTTCGGCAGCGCCACCAGCGCGACCGCGACGCTGAGCGTGGCCCCGGACACCACCCGTCCGGGATTGGTGTCGGCGAGCAGCCTGGGAGACAGCGAACTGGTGACGGTGCTGTTTACGGAGACGGTGGACAAGCCCAGCGCGGAAAGCGCCTCGAACTATTCGCTGAACAATGGGGCGTCGGTGCTCTCGGCCTCGCTGCTCGAGGACGGGGCCACGGTGGTGCTCCGAACGAGCCCGCTTTCGGCCGGGCCTTCCTATGTGCTGACGGTGAACAGCGTCCGGGACCTGGCCCAGACGCCGAATGTTATCGCCACCAACAGCCAGCGCACGTTCACCCTGACCTTCACGCCGCTGGACGCCAGCTACGTCACCGGCTCGCGGGAGCCGGCAGGCCCCTGCACCCGGCTCAGCGGGCTGGTCATTTCGGAGATCATGTATCACCCCCTGGCCCGGGCCGACGGACGCAACCTCGAGTTTGTGGAACTCTACAACTCGAACCCGTGGCCCGAGGACCTCACCGGGCATCGTCTGAGCGGGGCGGCGGATTACGCCTTTCCGGCGGGCGCGCGCCTGGGCCCGCAGAGCTACCTGATCGTCGCGGCGTCCCCGAGCGATGCGCGGGCGGTGTACGGAAGCAACAACGTCTTCGGCCCGCTGATTCGGCCCGGGTCGCCGCTCAACACCACCAACGTCCTCGACAACGGCGGCGGCACAATCCGGTTGCGCGACGAGCTGGATTCCGTGCTGGTGGAGGCGGTCTATGACGATGAAGACCCCTACCCGGCTTCGGCCGACGGGGCCGGCCACTCGTTGATTCTGGCCCGGCCGACCTACGGCGCCTGGAACCCGAAGGCGTGGGCGGCCAGCGAATTGGTGGGAGGCACGCCTCGAACGAACGATGCCACCGTGGCCAACCCGCACCGGACCGTCTTTCTCAACGAACTCCTGGCCCACACCGAAGCCGCCGGCCAGGACTTCATCGAGCTCTACAACTACGGGACGACCGCGGTGGACCTTTCGGGGTGCTGGCTGAGCGACGATCCCGCCACCAACAAGCACCAGATCGCCGCCGGCACGACCCTGCCAGCCCTGGGGTTCCTGGCCTTCAGCGGCGCCCAGCTCGGCTTTGGCCTCAAGGCCAGCGGCGAAACCCTCTACCTGCGCAATCCCGCCGGCACGCGCGTCATTGACGCCCTCAAGTTTGGCGACCAGGAGCGAGGCGTTTCCACCGGCCGGCACCCGGATGGCTCGCCGGTCTGGAGCCGCCTGAGCGTCGCCACGCCCGGCGCCGGCAATGCCCGGCCCGCCTCCAGCGACGTGGTCCTCAACGAGATCATGTGCGATCCCATCAGCGGGGACGAAAACGACGAGTATGTGGAGCTTCACAACCGCGGCACAAACACGGTGGACCTGGGGAGATGGCGTCTGCGCGGCGGCATCAGCTTCACTGTTCCGGCCGGGACGCTTCTTGGTCCCGGCGGTTACGTGGTCGTGGGGCACAACGCGACCAACCTGATGGCCGGCCACCCGGGCCTCAATCCGGGCAACACGCTGGGAGACTTTGACGGCCGGCTGGCCAACGGGGGCGACCGGATCACCCTGGACAAGCCCGCCGAAGCCGTGGGCACGAACTTGTTCGGGCGGCTCGTCACCAACAAGATTCATGTGGTGGTCGATTCGGTGGCCTACAGCAAGGGGGGCCGCTGGGGACGTTGGTTCACCGGGGGCGGCAGCAGCCTGGAGCTGACAGATGCGCGGGGCGACCGCCGCCTGGCGCCCAGTTGGGCGGACAGCGACGAGAGCGCCAAGAGCGGCTGGGTGACCCTGGCGCACACCGGCCTGCTGGACAACGGGGCCATGGCGGACCCGAACCAACTGCACCTGTTCCTGCAGGGCGAAGGCGAGTGTCTGTTGGACAATGTGGAGGCGATTTCCGGCGGCAACAACCTCGTGGCCAACGGGGGCTTCGAGAGCGGAACCAACGGCTGGTTCTTTCAGGGGACGCACGGTGGCTCGAGCCTGGAAACCAACCAGGCCTTCGCCGGAAGCCGGTCGCTGCACGTGGCGGCCAGCGGGCGGGGCGATCACGGGGCCAACCGCATCCGCACGGCCCTGACCTCCACCCCGGCAGTGGGCAGCACCGCCACCTTGCGGGCCAGAGTCAAGTGGCTCGCCGGGCACCCGGAACTCCTGCTCCGCCTGCGCGGCAACTACCTCGACGCCAGCACGAATATTCTGGCCACGCGCAACCTGGGATCCCCGGGCGCCGCCAATACGCGCCGGGCGGCCAACGCCGGGCCGGCCATCACGGCGGTCTCGCACCAGCCGGTGTTGCCGGCCGCCAGCCAGACAGTGACCGTCACTGCGCGCGTCCTAGACCCGGACGGTCTCTCGGGGCTGGTCCTGCGCTATCGCGTCGATCCCTCGTCGAACTACACGGCCGTGGCGATGAGCTACCGCGGCGCGGGCTTCTTCAGCGCCGCCATCCCTGGACAAGCGTCGGGCAAGCGGGTGGCCTTTTACATCCAGGCCACGGACAATCATGTCTTTCGCGCGGCCAGCCGGTTCCCGGCGGACGCCCCCGCGCGGGAGTGCCTGGTGGGCTTCGGCGAGAGCGTGCCGGCCGGCAGTTTCGGAACCTACCGGGTCTGGTGCACGCAGGAGACCGTCAACCGGTGGACCAGTCGGGAGAAGAACAGCGACGCTCCCCTGGATGCGACCTTTGTGTATGGGAATTTCCGGGCCGTCTATAACGTGGAGGCCAAGTACAAGGGCAGCCCCTGGCACACGCCCGGCTACAGCGGCCCCGTGGGCAGCGCCTGCGATTACAAGCTGGTGTTTCCGGGCGACGATCCCATGCTGGGCACGGAGGACATGGTGCTGGCAACGATCGGCAACCTGGGCAGCGACAACCAGTACCAGGCCGAGCAGGCCGCTTATTGGATTATCCGCAAGCTGGGCAACCCTTACATGCATCGGCGCTTCGTGCGCCTGTTTTTCAACGCCCAGCAGCGGCAGGTTCTTTACGAAGACGCCTGCCAGCCCAGCGGCGACACCGTGGCGCAGTTCTTTCCGGACGACAACGACGGCAACCTGCACAAGGTGGAGGACTGGTTCGAATTCGACGACTCCGGGGACAACAAGCTGGGGAACATCGATGCGGTGCTGAACAACTACACCACCGCCGGCGGAGCGAAGAAGACCGCCCGCTACCGCCCGATCTTCCGGCCGCGCTCCTACGACTCGGCCAACGAATGGACCAACCTGTTTGCGCTGGTGGACGCCATGAACGCCGCCCAGCCCGAGCCCTATCAATCGCAGGTGGAGGCGCTGGTGGATGTCGATAATTTCATGCGCGAGCTGGCGGCGCAGCGGATTGTGGGCAATTGGGACAGTTGGGGCTACGCCCGAGGCAAGAACACGTTCATCTACAAGCCGCGCCGCGGCAAGTGGGTGATTCTGCCGTGGGACATCGACTTCGTCTTCAACGTGGGCGGCAACGGCGCCACGGATCCGCTGACCGGCAGCAACGAGGCGGCCCTGGACCGGTTTCGCGCGTGGCCGGTCTTCCAGCGAGCCTACTGGCAGGCGTTTGACGACGCCGTGAACGGTCCCCTCCTACCCGCGGTGATGAATCCGATGCTGGACGCGAAGTACCAGGCGCTGGCGGCGAACAACACTGGCGCCGGCAGCCCCCAGGGCATCAAGGACTACGTGGCCGCGCGGCGCACCTACATCCAGAGCCAATTGAGCGCGGTGGCCGCCGGCTTCAGCGTGGCCGGCGCCACCAGCTACGCCACCAACCGGAATCTCGTCACCCTCACCGGCACGGCGCCGTTCCGGGTCAGGAGCATCAGCATCAACGGCCAGCTCCAGGATGTGACCTGGACGTCCGTCAAGAACTGGACCCTGCGCGTGGCCCTGGGCGCGGGCCTCAATCAACTGCTCATTCAGGGCCTGGACTCCTCCGGGCAGGCGGTGACGAACTCCTCGAGCACGCTCTCGATCACCTACACCGGCCCGATGGAAGCCCCCGAGGACAAGATCGTCATCAACGAGATCATGGCCCATCCGCCGGTGGCCGATGCCGAGTATCTCGAACTCTTCAACACCTCGGCGACCAACAGCTTCGACCTCTCCCGATGGCGGCTGGACGGCCTCGACGGGAACATTCCTTCCGGGACCGTCATCGGGCCGGGGGAACTGCTGGTGTTCGCCCGGGATGCGGCGGTCTTCGCCGCGGTTTACGGCAGCAATGTGCCGGTGGCCGGCCAGTTCAGCGGCCGTCTCGAAAACCACGGCGAAACCGTCAAGCTGGTCAAGCCGGGCGTCTCGCCGGAGCAGGACCTGGTGGTCTGCAAGGCGTTCTATGAGGCCGGCCTGCCCTGGGGAACGGGGGCCGACGGAGGGGGATTCTCGCTTCAACTCAAAGATCCGGCGCAGGATGGATTGCGCGCCGCCAACTGGTCCGGCGGCGCCTCGGAGGAGCCCTGGCAGTTCATCGCCACCAACGGGCTCTTCGCCGGCACCAACATCACCTTGTTTCTGGACGGAACCGGGGATGTGTATGTGGACGACATCGCCCTGGTCCCTGCGAGCGGTCCTCTGGCCGGCGTGAACGTCCTGAGCAACGGCGGATTCGAGGAACCCCTGGCCCAGGGCTGGTTCGTGATGGGCACGAACGCCGCCGATTCCACCGTCAGCCTGAGTCTCTCGCACTCGGGGCAGGCCAGCCTGCACCTGGTGAATGTCGGGGCCGGGTCGCCCACCAAGGCGCTGGCCCAGGCGGTTCCCGCCGCGGCCAGCAACACCCTCTGCGCCTTGAGCTACTGGTATCGCGCCGGCGCCAGCGGACCCAACCTCTTCGTGCGCAGCTATCCCGGCAGCAGCCTGAGGACCTCAGCCAGCCTGGCCGCCCTTGGGGAGGTGCGCTGCACTCCGGGCACGAACAACTCCGCGCGCGCCTTTCTCGATCCGTTTCCAACCCTGTGGTTGAATGAGATTCAGCCCGCCAATCCCGGCGGGCCCAGCGACCGCTTCGGCCATTCCCATCCGTGGGTGGAACTCTACAACTCCGGGACAAACCCGGTCAGCCTGGCCGGCTTCGGCCTGGCCACCAACTACGGCGGCCAGCCGCACTGGACCTTCCCGCCCGAAGCGATGGTCGGGCCCGGACAGTTTCAGGCGGTCTGGCTGGACGGTCATCCGGAGGAGACGGGCGAGGGCGAGATTCACGCGGGCCTGACCGTGCCGCCGAGTGTCGGGTCGCTGGCGCTCTACGCCACTAACGCCACGCAGGCGGGCTACCGGCTGGTGGACCACCTGAACTACACAACGCCCAGTTCGAGCCGCAGCTACGGGAACCACCCCGACGGCGATCCGACCGGCCGTCAATTATTCTCGATCCTGACCCCCGGGCAGCCCAACGAACCCGCGGCGGCGGCTCTCACCGTCTTCATCAACGAATGGATGGCGGACAACACCGCGACCCTCGCCGACCCCGTGGATGGGGCCTATTCCGATTGGTTCGAACTCTACAACCCCGCGCCCGAACCCGTGGACCTGTCCGGCTATTTCCTCAGCGACGACCTCAATCTGCCCTTCCAGTGGGAGATTCCCGCGGGCGCGATCGTCCCCGGCCGGGGACATCTCCTGGTCTGGGCGGACGGCCGAACGGACCGCAACACCGGCTCGGGCGACCTGCACGCTCCGTTCCAATTGAACAACGGCGGAGAGGCCATCGGTTTGTTCGGCGCCGGGGGTCTGCTCGTCGATGCGGTGACCTTTGGCGGGCAGAGCCCGGATGTCAGCCAGGGGCGGTTCCCCGATGGCGCGGCCCCGATCGAGTCCCTGAGCGCGCCGACGCCGCGGCTGCCCAATCTCATCGCCGAGCCCAACTCCGCGCCGACGCTTGAATTCATCGCCGATCAGGCGGTGGATCAAGGCGCCCTGCTGACGTTCACCGCGGTCGCGGCCGACTCGAATTTTCCGTCTCAAACCCTGACGTTCAGTCTGGATGCGGGAGCCCCGTCCGGAGCGTCGGTCGATCCCGGCGCCGGGGTCTTTTCCTGGCTGCCGGCGCCCACGCAGCCGCCCGGGACTTACCCGGTGACCCTGCGGGTGACCGACAACGGCGCGCCGCCGCTAAGCGCCGTCCGCGCCTTTCAGATCGAGGTGCGCGCCGCCAACCGGCCGCCGGCGCTGGCGAGCATCGGCGACCGCCTCGTCAACGAAACCCAGCCGTCCACCGTCACCAATTCGGCCTCCGATCCCGATCTGCCCAATCAGTCGCTGACGTTCAGCCTGGAAGCCGGCGCTCCGACAGGGATGACCATCGATCCGGCAACCGGAGTCCTGTCCTGGACCCCCGGCGAAGAAATGGGGCCCGACCAGTACATGGTTACGGTGCGCGTCACGGATGACGGCGTGCCGCCGCTGAGCGACACCAAGGGCTTCACGCTGACCGTGCTCGAACTCAACAGCGCGCCGGCGCTGGCCGGGATTGCCTCGCGCACCAATGCGGCTGGAATTCCCCTCCGCTTCACCGCGCTCGCCTCGGACGCCGATCTGCCGGCGAACTCGCTCCTGTTCAGCCTGAAGGGCGGAGCGCCGGCCGGCGCCTCGATCGACCCCGTCAGCGGGTTGTTTACGTGGACTCCGGCGACCCCGGGCGACTACCCCATCACGGTGCAGGTGGCCGATAACGGCGCCCCGTCGCTCTCCGCCGAACAGTCTTTCGTCGTGCATGTCGGCGAAGCGCTGGCCATCGAGCGCCTGGAACTGGCCACTGCCGACCAGGCGGTGATCGTCTGCAGGACCGAACCCGGCCGGATCTACCAGTTGCAGTGGAAACCGGGTGTGGAGGACACCCAGTGGTTCGACGCGGGCGACCCGGTCACCGCCTCCGCCGCCACCCTGACCTTCACGAATGGATTCGGCGGCCAGGTCCAGCGGTTTTACCGGATCGCGGTCAAGGACCCGCCGGAGTCCCCTCTTCGCTGAGGGCCGCCCGGCGGCCCTCACCCGGCGCCGCCGAAGAGCGCATCGATCCTCTCCCGCACCCGGGGGTCCATCTTGATCAGCGGGGGCCAGGACCGTTTGAAACCTTCGCCCGGGAGCTTCCGCGTGGCGTCCAGGCCCAGCTTGCCGCCCACGCCAATCTCGCTGGTGGCGTGGTCGAGCACGTCCGCCGGGCCGCGGCTCAGCAGGGTGTCGCGCTGCGGGTCGGTGTTGGCGCACAGATGGAAGAGCACGTCGCGGGTGTTGTGCACGTCCACGTCCTCGTCCACCACCACCAGGTACTTGGTGAACATCATTTGTCCCATGCCCCAGAGCCCGTGCATGATCTTGTAGGCCTGCATCGGGTAGGTCTTCCGAATGCTGACGAAGACCAGGTTGTGAAAGACACCTTCGGCCGGCAGGGCGATGTCCACGATCTCCGGGAAGCTCATCTTGAAGACGGGGAGGAAAAGCTTCACCGAGGCGCCCCCCATGTAAAAGTCCTCCATGGGCGGAATGCCGACGATGGTGGCGGGATAAACCGCATCCCGGCGACGGGTGACGGCGGTCACGTGGAAAACGGGATACGGCTCCGGCAGGGTGTAGTAGCCTGTGTGATCCCCAAACGGCCCCTCCTCGCGGAGAGGCTCCTGCGGATCCACGTAGCCTTCGATCACGACATCGGCGTTGGCGGGAACCTCGAGGTCAACCGTCTCGCCTTTCACCAGTTCGACCGATTGGCGGCGCAGGTAGCCCGCCAGCAGAAACTCGTCCAGGCCGTCGGGCAGCGGAGCGGTGGCGGCAAAGGCCAACATGGGATCGCCTCCGAGAAACACCGCCACCGGCATGCGCTGGCCCCGCTCCCGATGCCGCCGGGCGTGGCGCGCCCCCACCTTCTGAAGCTGCCAGTGCATCCCCGTGGAGGCATCCTCGTACACCTGCATCCGGTACATGCCCACGTTGCGCTCGCCCGTGTCCGGATCCTTCGTGACGACGCAAGGCAGGGTGATGAATCGCCCGCCGTCCAGCGGCCAGCACTTGAGGATGGGAAGGCCTGCCAGGGTCGGACACGCGCCGGGCATTGCGGAAACGCCCGCTCCGATCCCAGGGGCCGGGGGCCAGGGCTCGACGCGCGCCGGGGGCGGCTCGAATTTGAGAACGACCTCCTTGCAGGGACCGGACCGGACCTGTCTGGGGCGGGCGTGACGCAACTCCAGGGCAGTGGAGAGGAGTTTCATGGCCTCGCGCATCGAGGTGGGGGGGCGAGCCTTGATGAGCGCGCCCAACTCCGCCGCGGCGGCATCGACGCTCGGGGCGCCCATGGCCAGGGCCATGCGCTTCCAGGAACCGAAGGTGTTGATGGCCACCGGCAGAGGGCTGGGCTGCCCATTCACCGTGGGCGCCTCGATCAGCAGCGCCCGACCGCCGCCGGGCTTCTTCATCTCGCGATCGGCGAGCTCGGTGATCTCCAGCTCCGTGGCAACGGGCTGGAAAACCCGGACCAGCTCCCCTGCCCTGTCCAACTGGCTGACGAATTCGCGAAAGGAATCGAATGCCATAGCGCCGTGCAGACTAGCAAAGCCCGCCCCGCTGGCAACGGCGCTTTGTCAACAACAGCGGCGGATGCCGCGAAACCGTTCCTCCAGAGTCTGCAGAAAGGCTTCCTCCTGGCTGGAGCGCACCAGACGCCGGTCTGAAGCGGAGCCCGCGCCGCCGGCCTCGCGGGCTGCGGCTGCCGATCCCGGGGCGAGTTCATGACAAGCGCAGGCCAGCGCCCTCCGGCGGGCGCGCTCGATGGGCGCCTCATCCGACAGCTCGCGGGCCAGTCCCAAAAGGAGGGCAAAGAGGCTGAAGAGTCGGAAGGGTTTTCCTTCGGCCACGGCGTAGTCCGGCAGCCAAACCGGCTCGGTCTCGCGCAACCGGGCCAGTTTTCGGCGGGCCAGCAGGAGGATCCACTCGCGCACGCTTACCAGGAGAACCGAGGTGACCAGCACCAGGAACGCGCCCGCCATGCCGGCATCGAGCAGGTTGTTGAAGCGCAAGGTCCGGTTGGCTTTGAGGGCATTTTCGGCCGCCGCCACCGCGGCGGCCTGGCCGGCGGTCCTGGCGCTCTCGAGCGCGGCCGCCAGGGCCGGCTGCTGCGTCTGGAGCGTCGCCGCCTGGGCCAGGAAGCCAATGCGCGGATCGGAATGGAAAATCTTCTGCGCGCCCGCCGTGAAGGTGACCAGGACGAGCCAGACCATCGGCAGGAGGGTCACCAGGGCCAGCCACGGGTTGCGGGGGCGGGAGGGCGCGGCGGGGCCGGGCGGGCCTTCCGTGGCGGTCTCCAGGGGGTGCAACTGCATCTTGAGGATGATGGTGGTGGCCAGGCAGAGGGCGATGACGGAGAGCATCTGGTTGGCAATGCCGAAGAGC
>JAKLEJ010000280.1 GCA_022711695.1 Verrucomicrobiota bacterium
CTGCTGGCGCGATTCTGGCAGGCCGGCGCGGCGCAGGTCAACGGCGAAGCCGCCCCGAGCACGGTCGTGCTGGCGCCGGGCGACTGGTTCCGTTGCGGTGCGGGCCCGGTCGTCCGGGTGGCCCTCTTTAACCGGCCACAGCTCGGGCCGCCGCCCGCATCTGCGCTGGGCAAGCCCTGCCCTTTCTGCAAGGTGCCATTCACGACCGCGACAACCTGTCTGACGTGCCCGTGCGGCGTCGTTGTGCACTGCGAGCCCGACGAAAAGGACGGGCTCCACTGCGCCCAGGAACTCCGCGTGTGCCCAGTGTGCAAACGAACTCTCTCGCAAGATGAGGCTTATGTCAACCCCGGAGGCAGTGATGAGTAGCCAGGTTCCTCGTTCTGCGGTTGGGCCCGCGCGCGGCGCGCTGCCGGTGGCGCCGCCACCCTTCCCGTTGGGCATGCCCCTGGTGGGGTGCGCAGCCGGCGCCCTCGGGTCCCTGGCCAAGCGGCGCGTGGCGGTGATCGGCTGTGGCAGCGTTGGTGGCCGCGTCGCCCTCTTGGCATCAAGGATGGGCCTCGGCGGTCTGGTGCTGGTGGATCCGAAGAGGCTGAAGGCCGGGGGGTTGGCCACGCACGACATGGGCCCCGAGGACGTCGGGAAGCCCAAGGCGCTGGTCACCGCGCGTCGCTGCAGCCGCATCAATCCGGCGATGCAGGTGCTTGCGTTCGTCCAGGCCGTAGAGGCGCTTGAGCTGTCAGTTCTGGCGGGCGTGGACCTGGTAGTTATGGCGCCAGATCTCCTGGCTGTGGAGATCGAGGTCGGCCAGCGCTGCATCTGGCTCAGCAAGCCGCTGGTGCATGCGTCGGTGCACGGGCCGACGCTCACGGCCCAAGTACGTTTCTTTCTGAACGCCAAGGGAGCTGGGGGATGCCCCGCCTGCGGCTACGGGAAAGCCGAGCAGGACCTCATGACGCGCCAGGTGCGGTTCAGTTGCGAGGGCGCCGCGGGTGCCGTTGTTCCGCTGCCGGACACCGTGCCGGCGACGAACAGCGTGAGCCCGTTGTGCGCGCAAGCCGCCGCCCTGGCCGTCATGCAGGCCATCCGCTTCCTTGTGCCGGTCGGCCAACCGGTGGCGGACACCATGCTGGAGTACTGCGGGTTTACGCACCGCACCGTGGTCTCGCCCATCACCCGCAACCCCAACTGCATGTTGGATCACAATGCCATCGTGCAGGTGGCCCTCGATCCGCCGTTGGGAGACTTGTCGCTGGCGCAGGTGGCGCAGCAGGCCACAGGCGCCCCGCCCTCTGCGGACGCGCGCTTCGAGCTCGAAGGCTTGCAGTGGGTCGAGCTGGCGTCCTGCCGCTGTCCTGAGCCGCGGCCGGTGCGCCGGTTCGTCGCGCGCGGCCGCAAGCGGCTCCCCTGTTGTCGGAAGTGCTCCGCTCCGCTCGTGCCGCTGAATTTCTACACTTACCCCCAGGTCAGCGCGTCCGTGCTCGGTTCCGCGGCCGAGCGGCCTTTGCGAGACCTGGGTGCACGCGGTCTTACCAGCTTGCTGCTGCGCACCGGAGACGCCGGCGTGCTCATCCGCCAGTCAACCCCACACTAAGCCATGCTATGATCTCTTGCTCATCAGATGATTCTGTGTCGCCCGGTCTTTCCACCCTGCCAGAGGTTGCGTTGGACAGACACTACCAGGCCATCTTCGAGGCGGCGGAAAAGTCGTGTGGCGCCCCCAGGGTCTATCGCCACCGCCTCCTGTCGGAAGCCCACGACCTGTTAGCGCTGTGCCAACTGTCCGGCCGCCTGCAGGTGCTCTGGCTGGACCTCGCCGTCGGGCTCCGGGCAAAGCTGAGTCTCGAGGTGCCCGTTCCGTGCCTGCCGGATCCAGTCGGGCCGTTGCAGGTGGCGCGGTGCGCCCTGCTGGGGCTGCTTTACCCGCAGGAGGCTATAGTCATGCCGCTGCCCGGCCATGCGTTTGTGCGCATTCTGGCGCCGCGGCCCGTCTGGCTCGGCTGCGTCGGCCCGGACGCCAATCAAATGGTGTGTTTAGGGCCCAGCTTGCCTCCCGGGATCCCGGTCATAGAGATAGTCCTGATGACCTACGGCGCCCTGTCCATGCAGTCCACGCTCATCAACGTCCACGACCCGGCAGGAGTGGCCAACGCGGAGGCGGCGGTCTGGTGGCAGTGTCCGGCGAATGCCTGCCGGATTCCCCTGTCACGCGAACCATTCCTGCGAGACGAGGTGCCCCATGTCCCCTGAAGCGCATCAGCCAACCGAGCAAGCGGTGCCTGCCTACCTGCACGGTGCGCTGCGCAAGTACGGTTTCGCGCGCCGGGGTCAATCCTTCTGCAAGGACACCCTCGCATTTGCCGCAGACGGCCGGTGGCTGCTCCTGAGCGAGGAGGTTGGCGCGCGCGGGCAGCAAGACTATTCCAGAGATCTGGGCCGGCCCGGCTTGTGGAAGACGATTCGGGGCGGCACGCCGCCCCGGCGCGTGTTCGAGCTCCCCGCCTGGGCAGTCGCCGGCCCCGGCGAGGAGAACAACCTGGATTCCGAGTCCGGGCCAGCATTGTTCCCGTCGCTGTTGGACTGGGCGCTGGAGACCCGCCTGGGCCATCCGCCGGCGGACTGGCAGCCGCCGGCGGCCGATTTGGTGCGTGCGTGGATCCCGCCCGGAGGGCTGACGGTCCTGACCCGCGGCCACCTCTGCCAGGTCGAGTCGCTGCTGGGCGCGGATCGCTGGGCACTGCGCGCCCCGATCGTCCGCCAGCTATCCGACGCCCTGCCCGAGCCGCGCAGCCGCGCTCTCGCCGATCTGGCTGCCGAGGCGCAACAGCACTGGGCAATGGTCCGGGTAGGAGTGTCCGACGACACCAACCCCGCCGCACTGCTCGCCGAGGTGGACTTCACCGGGGCGCCGCATTGCGAACTTCTCTTTTCGGCTGGATTAAACGTTCTCGGGCATGTCGTTGCCTGGCTGGCCGAGACCGCTAGCGTGCTGAGCGATCCCTCCATTGAGATCGCGAGTCTGGCTGCTGGCGGCGACCCCAAACCATAAGACTCATAAGAAAGGAGCATGCAATGCGCATACCAGAAACAGTGCCGAGCGGCGCGCCGCCGCGCACCTCAGCGTTCCGACTCCAGGTCACCGACGTGACCGGTTCCACGGCCTTCGAGGCCGAGTTGGATCCGAGTGCTCGTGCGGGCAGCGTCGCCCAGCTACTGGCACGGCAGGTAGAGCTGCCCTCCGACGTGCCATGGGGCCTCCGTGATGACCGCGGGAGTTTCCTGGACGACGAACGGCAGATCGGCGAGCAGGTCGCGGCCGACGCGAGGGTGACGCTCACGCCTAAAACGCACCTGGGGTGAGCGCGGGGAGGTCGGGCGGGGGCGGCCGCATGGCTGCCCCCGCCTTCCCCGACAAGCAAGCGCTCAAAGCCATGCGCGCGCAACTCTTCGCCCTCGCGGCCCCGCAGGTCCGCTGCAGCTCTGGCGCAGTGGTCCGGCTCATGCGGTTCCGGCGCCGGTGGCGCGCCTGCCGCAGCCAGCTCGAGGTGTGCAAAGCAAACCTGGTCCTGCGCCACGGCTGGTTCCGCGTGTTGTTGAATCTGTACGGCCTGGTGCGGCGCCCTCGCAAGTTCCGATGGTTCTGGCCCCACATCGTCAATGAATTCCATATCCGCAAACCCCGCCGCTAGCTGCCTTACCCGCCTGGTGTTAGCCCGTCCGCTGGCCGTGCGGCTTCGCAGGGCGGCAGACGCTCCGCCCCTGGCCTGCGCGCCCGTGTCGGCGCCGGACCTCAGCGAAGTGGCCAGTGAGGCCTGGCGCGACGGTTGCCTGCGTGCGGGCCGTCCCCAGGTGCCGCTCGCCGGCACGCCGATGGTGCTGGCGCCGATCCTGGCGGATGGCTCGGAGGACCGCTGCGCAGGCTTCAGCCTCCAGTTGGCTTTGCCAGGCGGGCAGGCCAGTTCCGTCGCCTTTACATTTCATTGTCTGCGTCACGTGGCGGAGCGCGCGATAGCGCAGTTGGTCGAGGCGCGCGTGCTTAAGCAAGGCGAAACCTGCCTCTTCGACGTGGTCGTGGACCCGCGGCAGACGCCGCCCCGCCCGCCGGGCGGAGAACCTACGGTGGCCAGATTCTCGTTGCGCACCCCGCCGCTGACGTACCTGACGGTCTCGCTTCGGAAGCTGCTCGCGCGCGCCACTCCAGTGGCTTTGCTGGATGACGAGGTCTTTCCGGTTTTCTACACCCAGGAGGCCTTCGCCCGGTGCGAAGCCTGCGCCCGGCGGGGCGAGAAGGCCGGCGTGGAATCGGGCGGCGCGCTTTTTGGCTCGTTGGCATCGTGCCCGGAGAGCGGCGAATTCTGCGCCATCATCCGGGATGTCATTGAGATCCAGGACGCCGATGAGGCGAAGTTCAGCCTGGCATACTCGAGCCGCAGTTGGCACCGCCTCCAGCAGATCCAGCAGGCGCGCCAGGCGGCCTTTCCGCAGCACGCCGACCGGCTCCTGGGCCAGGCACACGGGCATCCGTTCCGCCCCAACGACGGCAAGCTGTGCGCGGAATGTGAGAAGCGGGCCACTTGCATGCTTTCCAGCGCCTGGGTCTCCCAGGACGATCAAAGTTGGCACCGGGCGGTGTTTGCGCGCCAGCCGTGGGCGCTATGCCATGTCTTCGGGCTGACCGCCCGCGGAGAACCAGTCCACCAGCTTTTCGGGCTAAAAGACGGCGGCTTGAAGTCCCGCGGCTTCTACCTCCTGCCCGATTTCACCTGCGAATAATGTCTGCCGGCACAACCAAACAACACACCACAGTCCCTATGAAAAAGAATCCCAATCCTATGAGTGAACTCAATCCGATCCGCCTGATGCTTGCCGACCCCGGCCTCCCGTGGGAGCACCGCTTCGCCCTGTTGCGGGACCTGGTCAACAACGTGAACCCTCAGACCGAGGCTATTGTGAAGTTCATCCTGGACAGCCTGGGCAAACAATCCGCCCAGGCGCTGTACGAGGAGAAGTCCAAAAAGCTCGCCGCCATGCTCAAAGAGGTGCAGGAGGGCCCGATGCGCGGCGGCACCTTCGTGGAGATGGTGCCGCAGAACGGCAGCCTTGTGCCGGTCGCGCTCGTCCTCCTGGACGACGGCACCGAAGTTTACACCGT
>JAKLEJ010000281.1 GCA_022711695.1 Verrucomicrobiota bacterium
AATACCTCGCCGACCTCGAAAAGAAGATGGGCGACATCCAGTTTGTCGGGGGCGACATGATCCCGCCGGCCAACGTGGACCAACTGGCGGACAAAGTGCGCCAGGCGGACGGGGTGCTGCTGATCCACCTTTCGGCGCACGGCGGCGACGCGCCGGTGCTGGGCAAGGTGATTGACACGGGGGTCCCCACCGTCCTGTTCTCGCAACCTTTCAGCGGGCACGGCTGGATGTATTTCCCGCAATGGCGCAAGCAGGGGAAGAAAGTCGTGCTGCTGCCCAGCAGCGACTGGAAGGACATCGACCGCGCCGTGGGGCTGCTGCGCGCGCCGGCCTGGATGAAGCAAACCCGCATCCTGGCCTGGGGCGCGCCCCTGGGCACCGCCGCCGCCTGCTCCGCCGAGCAGATCAAGAAGAAGCTGGGGGCGGAACTGGTCGCGGTCAGCAACGAACGCGTGCAGAAGCTGATGAAGGAGATCGATCCCAAGGCCGCGGAAACCGAGGCCGAGGAATACTGGATCCGGCAGGCCCGGCGAATTGTCGAGCCCACCCGGCCCGAGATCGTCGATTCGGCGCGGCTGTTTTTGGCGCTCAAGGAATTGATGATCCAGGAAAAGGCCCAGGCGGTGACCAGTTCGCACTGCATGGGCAACCCGCGCGGCTGCCTGGCCTTCAGCAAACTCAACGACCTCGGCTTTGTGGGCGCCTGCGAGGGCGACATGGACTCCACGCTGACCATGCTGCTGTTCGCCTACGCCTTGCGCGTGCCGGGCTTTATCACCGACCCGGTCATCGACAAGGCCAAGAATGCCATGGTTCATTTTCACTGCACCTCGGCCACGAAAATGGACGGTCCCGAAGGCAAACGGCTGCCGTTCAGCATTCGCAACCAGACGGACAGCAAAGGCGGAGTGGCCCTGGAGGTGGAAAACCGCGTCGGCCAACCGGTCACGTGCGCCAAGCTGGTCAACCTCGACACCCTCCTCTACACGCCGGGCAAAATCATCGAAACCAGCGCCAGCCCGATGGCCTGCCGGACGCAGTTTGCGCAGAGCGTGCCCGACTCCCGCCGGCTGTTCCTGGACTGGGGCGAAAACGTCATCCAGGGCGGGGTGATGACCTTGCTGCACCGGGTGGTCTTTTACGGCGACCATTCCGAGGCTCTCCGCGACCTGGCCGATCTCATGGGATTCAAGGTCCTTGAGGAAGGCGGCGCCGTCTGAGCGCGCGCCCGGTGGCGGCGACCGATCGGACGGTCGCGCCGGCCCATCCAGCAGCCGGGCGGCGGGGTCAACCGAGGTAGTCTTTCGGAAACCGCCAGGGCGCCCGGTATTCGGGCACAGCCAGGCGCGCCGCTTCGGCATCCCCCACAATGACCTCGGCCTGGGGATCGAAGCGAATGGATCGCCCCAGCTTCAGCGAAAGCACGCTCAGGGCGATGGACACGTCCACCTTCACATGATGGAAGACGCTGCAACTGGGCTGGCGGCGGGACTTGATGCAGTCCAGCCACTCGCGCTCCTGGCCCGGGGAAGGCGGGATCGACTTGGACGGAGCCGGCTTGCCTTTCAAGGCGTCGCCTTCGGGCACGATCTTGAAATTGCCCAGGTAATCGGCGTAAAGCGTTCCATTGGCCCCATGGAAATACGTCCCCAGGCGAACGGCGGGCTTGGGCTCCCCGTGAAGATCGAACCCGTAGCTGTTGGTGAGCGACATCATCCAGGTGAGCGTCAGGTTGGGGTACTGCCAGAGGACCTCGTGATGGTCGTAGGCGTCGCCGTCGTCTCGAACGACCAGGCGGCCGCCGGCGGCGCTGGTCATTTGGGGGAAACCCAGGTCCAGGGCGGTGATGGGCAGGTCGAGCATGTGCGGACCGTTTCCGGGCGTCCAACCGCCGCTGTAAGCCATCCACGAACAATGGTGGTAGGCGTCGGAGGCCAGCTTGCGGTTGTATCGGCCCAACGGCCCCGGTCCACACCAGAGGTCCCAATCGATCCCGGCCGGGGGCGCGCTCCGGTAGCCGCCCGTGCCGATGCCCGCAGGGGTCTGGTTCATGACATTGAACGCGCGCGCCACCCCGATCGGGCCGAGATTTCCGGAGCGAACGTATTCGATCACGCGGTGGTGCTCGGGGCGCGCATGGTGCTGCGTCCCCACCTGGCTGATGCGGTGGTGCCGTTTGACGGCATTGCGCACCGCCAGGCTTTCCGCCAGATGCAGGGTCATGGGCTTCTGGAGGTAGAGGTCCTTGCCGGCTTCGCAAGCGGCGATCGCCTGCAGCGCGTGCCAGTGAGGCAGCGTGGCAACGATCACCGCGTCCAGATCGGGGTGCTGGAGCAGTTGCCGGTAGTCGCGAAACCCGCGGCAGGTTCCCTTGAATTGCTCCACCGTCGGTTCGAGGCGGTTCTCATCCACGTCGCAAACCGCCGTCACCACCACGTCGGGGAAAGCGGCGCAATTGCCCAGGTTGGCGCGGCCCATGTGTCCGCAGCCGATCAAGCCCAACCGGATGCGCTCACTCGGGGCAGTGGCGCCATCGGCGGCGAACACGGACGCGGGCAGGACGGTTGGGGCCGCCAATGTGGCGGCCGCAGCGGTCTTCAGGAAACTCCGCCGCGACGCGGCGGAGGGGGCATGGGCGGTCTGCATAACGCCATTTTGACGAACCAAGTCGCGCCGCCCATTCAAACGAGGCGTCCTCAGGGCTTCGTAATTTCCCACGCAAAGCCGCTGCGGGCGGGGAAGACGGTTTCGCGGGAGATCACCGGCGGAGCCGTGAAGGTCTCGCTCAAGCCGGCCGGAGTCACCCGGGTCACCCGCGTCGCAGGCCCCGAAAAGCCATACGGCCGGGCGTCGTAGTCCACACGGGCGGTCACGGGTTCCGGGCTCACGTTCACGAAGATCAGGACCAGCTTTCCGGCATCCGGCTGTACCCACGCGCCCGTCAGGACCGCGTCGGTGGTCACCCAGGCCACCCCGCCCCACTGCCAGTCCGCGCGCACCGTCGGCAGGCGATCCGCCAAGCGCGGCGGCCGGGCCATCTCGCCCGCCCAGAAATACCGGCCCAGGCGGCGCCGCAGATGGACCAGGTCCCGGAAGAACTCGGCATTCTCCTTCTCTTTGACCACGCCGGGGGCCAGCCAGCCGAGCTGCTCGCCAAAGACAAGCTGCTGCCCCGCGCGCATCCGCAAGGCAAGGTCCCGGGTGGGCCCGCCTCCGTAAGAGCGGCCAAACATCTGGATGGCGCCGCCATAGACCGCCGGAAACGCCGGCACTTGCCCGTCATACTGCCAGTGCCAGGTGAGGTAGCCGTCGAACACGTGGACAAAGGGCTCGCCGTTGCACTCGGTGGTAAGCATGCAGTCCCTGGGCATGGCCTGCCGGATCGACTCGATCATGCGCCAGTAGCCTTCCGTCCACCAATGCCCGCCGCCCAAGGGATGGCCATGGGATTTGTCGAAGCAAAGCGTGGGCGCGGCCGCGGCCACCTGGTCAATATAGACCCCTTTGACTCCGCATTCGTTCATGAGCCGCAGGACGATCTCACGAACGCGCTTCTGCCAGAGGTCCGTGCTCGGGCACATCACGCCCAGGCGCACCGGGGCGCCATCCTTCTCTTTGCTGCCGTAAGATTCGAGGTAAGGCTCCCCCTTCTCGTTCTTGGTCACGGCGGGCCGGGCGACGCTCGTGAACTCGAAGTCGTTGGTGGCGTTGTCCCGGCTGTCCCAGAGCCGACCGTTGATATAGGGCATCACGAACGCGCCCGAGTCCTGCAAGTCGCGCACGCCCCCGGCAAATCCCGGCTGCGTCGGAAAGTAATGCGGGTAGTCGTTGTCGAACGGAATCCGGTGCCAGTTGTACCAGTGCACCGCGGCGGGGGCGCCCATGTATTTCGTGAAGGCCTGGACCTCCGGCACGCACTGCCCGGCCAGGCCGCTGCCCAGCGCCCAGACCGACAGCTCGCGCATCCACGGTACCGTGTCCGCACGACCGGCGGCGCTCCGTTTCGGATGCCACTTGGCCTCGGCTCGCGCCCACTGGCGATAAATCAGGGCGGCGTCAAACCAATCGCCGCGCAACAACTGCCAGACCGCCTGCCCGCTCAACTGGAAGCCGTTGCCGGCAACGCCCATGTCCGGGGCCGGGTAGTCCACCGCCAAGACCACCGCCCCCTCGGCGGGACGGGACTCGACCCGAAGATCCTTGGTGCTGCCCCAGGGATCATGGGCGGCCACGTAGAGGCCGGTCCGCCGGGCCTCGTCGTAGGCGGCCATGAACTGCATGCTGGCCCAACCGCTGGGATAATTGCCTGAGAACCGGAAAGAGCGCCGCCAGAGCCCTGGCTGCGTCTCGCCGGCCGCCTTGGGAAAGAAGACCGCCGCTTGCGGCCCCAGGTCTGCCACCGCCACCTGCGGAAAAACCACCCGCCACACGCTCCACGGGGCGGCGACTCCTTCCACCGCGAGATCCCAACGCAGCGCGGAAGTCGCGCCCTCCGGCTTCACGCGCGCGGTGACCCGCAGGTCCCGGATGCGTCCGTCCGCTGGTTTTCTCCAGCAAAGCGTGGCCTCGCCCACGGCGCCGCCTGGGCCCGGCGCCTGGGGCTCGACCACCTCCACCTCGCCCCAGCCTTCGTCCGCCGTCAGGATGACCTGCTCGTTGGTCCGGCTGTGGCGCAGGGTGACGGCAAAAAGCGGCAGGGGAGAAGCCGGAACCAGCTTCTGGTCGGCTCGAGAGTCGAAGAGGTTGAGCACACGGATGCCATTGGAAGCCCGGTCCAGGACGAGTCCCATGTCGCCGGCATGCAGCGTGGTCCACGTGGCGGGTTTGGAGCCGGCGGCCACGCGCAGGGCTTCCTCCAATCGCCCCCGCGCCTCGAGCTGCCGAGCGCCCTGGATTTGCCACCAGGACTGCTGGCGCACGGTTTCAGGTTCCTTTTCAAGACGTCCGCGAGCGGCTTCGATGCGCGCGCGCGCCTCCTCGACCACCACGGAGAATCGGCCCCCGCCCACCGACGCGCGCGCAGCGTCCGCCACTGCGGCGCCGGGCTGCGGGCTGCTCCCCAGCCACAGCCAGGCCGCAAACTCGCGCGTCAGACCGTCCCACTCCTGCCAGGCGGCGTCGCC
>JAKLEJ010000282.1 GCA_022711695.1 Verrucomicrobiota bacterium
CCAGCCATTCGTGGGTGATGCCCACGCTGCTGGCCCACGCGGGCGCGAAGTTCCTCCATCTCGGCTGCAATGGAACCAGCGCATTCATGCGCGTGCCCCGCCTCTTCTGGTGGGAGGGTCCGGACGGCTCGCGGATCCTCTGCAACTACACGCCCGATTACGGCTCGGGACTGAAGCCGCCGGGCCATTGGCCGAGCCGGCATTACCTCGCCATGCAGATGACCGGCGACAACCACGGCCCGCCCACCGTGGCCGAAGTCGAGCAGCTTCGCCGGCGGGCCGCCAGGGACCTGCCCGGCGCTCAAATCCATGTCGGCACGCTGGACGACTTCGCCCGGGCGGTTCTCGCTGAAAATCCCGAGCTGCCTGTCGTTCGCGGCGACATGCCGGACACCTGGATTCACGGCTGGCTCTCGATGCCGCTGGAGGCGAAGGCCGCCCGCGGGTTGCGCGCGCTCGAACCCGCGCTGGACGCGCTCGACACCCAGCTCCGCGCCTGGGGCGCGCCGGCGTTGCCGCCGGGGTCCGCGCTGGCGGAGGCTTACGAGCTGAGCGGCCTGTTCAGCGAACACACCTTCGGCCCCTGGGGGCCCAAAGGCGGCCCGTGGGAAAGCGGGATCGCCAATCGCTACCTCTATGGCGACGCATGGAAGGCCGCCCGGGCTCGGGGCGCCTACAAGAAATACGAAGCGGCCTTCGACGACAAACGCGCCTTCGCGCGCAAGGCGGAGGAAATCGTGCGGCGCGAGCTTTCCAGCCGGCTTGATCTGCTGGCACGTTCCGTCAACGCGGACGCGAAACGCGTTGTGGTCTATAACGGACTGCCGTGGGAGCGCTCCGGAATGGTGGAAGTCCCCGGGGAACCGGGCCGGCGCTTCTTCGCGGAGCGGGTCCCCGCCAACGGCTACCGGACCTATCCGGCGGACCGGGGCGAACGGCCCATGCCGGTTCTGAGCGATCCGCCGACGACGCTGACCACGCCCTTCTACAAAGCCAGCTTCGATCTCAAGCGCGGCGGTCTTTCGTCGCTGGTGGTCCGGCAAACCGGGCGGGAACTGGTGGACCAGGCCAGCCCCTACGCCCTGGGCCAGTTTCTTCACGAGCGCTTCGACGCCGGACAGATGCTGGCGTTCCACAACGCCTACGGGCGCCCCGGCTACGACTGGCCCAAGGGCAATCTGCCAAAAGGCGCCGCGCGCGCCGCCCTGACTCCGCCCGCATGGACCCTCCTGCTGCAGCGGACAGCCGACGCCGATATCGCCACGCTGACCGCCACCGACACGCTTGGCCTCGCCAAAGGCATCGCCCTCGTCTTCACCCTGCATCGCCAGCAACCGTTGGTGGATGTCGAGTGGCGTGTCACCGAAAAGACTGCCGATCCGCTGCCCGAAGGCGGCTGGCTGTGCTTCCCGTTCGCCGTCGCCCAGCCGCGGTTCCTGCTGGGCCGGCTTGGCGGCCCGATCGATCCGGCCAGCGACATCGTCGCCGGCGCGAATCGCCACTACTTCTGTCTGAACAGCGGCCTCACCATCGCCGGGCCCGAGGGCGCGGGGGTGGGCCTTTGTCCGCTGGACGCGCCGTGCGTCAGCCTCGGCGAGCCGGGCCTGTGGAAGTTCTCGCTCGACTTCGCGCCGAAGAAAGCCAGCGCGTTCGTCAACCTCTACAATAACGAGTGGAACACCAACTTCCCCGAATGGCAGGAGGGCTCGTGGTCGAGCCGCGTGCGTTTGTGGGCGACCTCGGCGAACGCCAGCTTGGCGCAATCGCTCGTCGTCCCCTCGTGGGAAGCAAGGCTGCCGCTGCTGGCCGCCGTTGCCGAGGGCCCTGCGGGCGCGCTGCCGCCGACGCAATCAGGCTTGAACGTCAGCCGGCCCGGTGTCCTCGTGACTGCCTTTGGACAGAATCCCGACGGGGCCGGCACGCTGCTCCGCTTGTGGGACCAGGCCGGCGTTGGCGGCGAGTGCACCGTGACTTTGCCTGCCGCGATCGCTGTGAAATCGGTTCTACCCGTCAACCTGCGCGGAGCGATGGCCGGCGATCCAATCCCGGTCAGGGACCACGCCTTCGGCGTCAAGCTCGGCCCCTTCGCTCCCGCAAGTTTCGTCCTCCAGTGATAGATTCACCCGACCGATCGAAACGCGTTATGATCTCGCACAGACTTGCCTCGCTGGCCGCCGTGTTGGCGGCCGGCTGCGCCACGGGCGCGCACAGCCCGCTGGCGCCGGCGGCCCCCGCGGCCCAGGACACGGCCTTCTGCAAGGAAGTCCTGATCCTTCACCACAGCCATGTGGACGTGGGTTACACCCATCCGCAATCGATGTATTGGGAGCTGCAAAAGGGTTACCTCGACGCCGCGCTCGACCTGCTGGACCGCACCGAGAACTGGCCGGACGACCTCTCGCGTCCGCGCTGGACCGCCGAGGTCACCGCCCCGGTGCTGCGCTGGCTGGAGACGGCGTCGGCCGCGCAGGCGGCCCGGCTGAAAAGGCATATTCGATCCGGGCGGCTCGGCATCTGCGGCCTGGAATACAACACCACGCCGCTGTGCTCGCTGGAGAGCCTGGCGCGGCAGCTTTATCCGGCGCGCCGGCTGCGCGAGGAGCTGGGGGCGGACATCCGCGCCGCCAACCAGCAGGATGTCACGGGCCTGCCGTGGACGGCGGTGGACCTTCTGCTGGACAGCGGGATCGAGTTGCTGACCATGGCCATCAACCTTCACCTGAGCGGCACGCCCATGCCGCGGCCGGCGGTCTATCGCTGGCGCGGGCCCAGCGGGCGCGAGCTGCTGGTCATGAACGGCGAGCATTACAGCATGTTCGACCAGTGGTGCAATCCCTCCTCGCTCAATCTCGAGACCATTCAGGCCGGGCTGGACAAGTATCTCCGCCACATCAAGGGGCTCAAGTATCCCTATGACTTCGTCTATCTTTCCGCCACCCACGCGCCCATGATGTATGACAACTCGCCGCCCAACCAGGATCTGCCGGGCATCGTGCGCCGATGGAACGAGGCGGGGCGCCGTCCGCGCCTGCGCCTGGTCACCCCCAACGAGCTCCTGGCTCGCCTCCGTCAAATCCCCCCCGGGCAAATCCCCGTCGTCACCGGCGATTGGACCGACTACTGGAACTTCGGCAGCGGCAGCTCCGCCGCCGAGACGCGGCTCTCGCGGCAGATGACGGCCAACGCCGCGGCGATCGATCTTCTGCAGACTTGGAACCGGCCCGACGCCCAGGGCGGCGCCGCGCTGGCGCGCCTGTGGCAGGACATCAACCTCTACAACGAGCACACCTGGGGCGCCCACAACACGCTGGACGCGGACAATCCGTTCGTGGTCACCCAATGGCATCTGAAGGCGGCCCCGGCCTACGACGGGAAGCCCCTCTCGGACCTGCATCTGCGCCGCGAACTCCACCGCCTGGCCGGCAACCCCTGGCAATCCTGGAGGACCGAGGGCGTGCTTGTGGTCAACCCCACCGGCCTCGCCCAGGACTGTTTCGTTTCCGGCGCCTGGAAACACGGCGGCAAGGAAATCGAATCGCATTACCTGGCGGTGGAACGCGAGGCCACGGGGCGTCCGCTCGACGGATGGCACGGCCCGGTGCGCCTGGCGCCGTTCGGTTGGCAAGTGGTTCCGTGGTCGGCGCTCGCAGCCGCGCCCGCCGCCGAGGCGCTCGCCACCGGCGCCGATTTCATCGAGACCCCCCACTACAAACTCACGTTCGACCCCGCGCGCGGCCAAGTCACCGGCCTTCTGGACAAACCGCGCAACCGGCAGGTGGTGGCGCCGGATTCGCCTTGGGGGTTCTTCCAACTTGTGCACGAGCGTCCCGCCAGCGGGGAGCGAAGCGCCTTTCACGTCCGCAGCGTCGAAGGCGAGCGCTACGGGCGCACCGGCTGGAAACCCGACTGGCAGGCCGCGCGCTCCAGCTACAGCAACCAGGTCGCCTGCAAGGTCGAGAGACACGCTCGCGCCGCCACCCTCGTGATCCGGGGCGCGGCCGAAGGCGTGACCCAGCTTGAGCAGCGCATCACCCTCCACGCCGATTCGCCAATGATCGATCTCCGGGCGCGCTTCCTGAAGGCGGACATCCGTTCGCCGGAGGCAGTCTATTTCGCCTTTCCATTGAATCTGGCGGCCGGCTGGCGCGCGCACTACGACACCGCCGGGATTCCCACCGAGCTCGATGCCGAGCAGATTCCCGGCTCGTGCCGGGACTGGGTGACGGTCGATACCTTCGCCAGCGTTCATGAGCCGGACTTTGGGGTCACGCTCTACTGCCCCGACGCCCCGCTGGCGCAAATCGGGGATTTCAACTGGGCAAAGAAGCAGGCGGCCATTCCGCGGCGCGCCCATCCGCTGCTGCTGGCATGGCCGCTCAACAACTACTGGGAAACCAACTTTCGCGCCAGCCAGCCGGGCCTCGTCGAGCTTCGCTACAGCCTCGCCACGCACGGCCGTTTCGATCCGGCGCGCGCCGTGCTCGAAGGACAGCACGTCTGCAGCCCGCCTGTGACTCATCCCGTCTTCGACAGCGCGAGGGCGCGCCAGGGCCGGTTTCTGGAGGTTCAGGGCGAGGGCGTGGTCGTGGCGAGCGTCAAGCCCGCCATCGATGGCCGGGGGATGATTGTCCGCCTGGTCAACCTGGGCGACAAGCCCGCGACGGCGAGGCTCTCGCTGCCGGACCATCGCGTCTCCAAAGCCTGGCTCTGCGGATCGCTCGAGGAGAATCGTTCCAGGCTGCCGCTGTCCTCGGGCGCAGCCGCCTGCGAACTCCAGCCCCGGCAGGTCGCAACCCTCAGACTGGTCCCGTGATAAAGCAGATTCGGATTCACCTTCAAAACGACTGCGGGCAAAGTCGCCCAATTAAGCCAATGCGAACCATGAAAGCCCACTGCCTCGTGATTGCCATTCTCCTCGGGCCGTCTTTGGGCGACGCCTTGCGCGCGGCGTCGGTGACGGTGGAGGAGGAAATCCACCCGGAAAGAGTCACGGCCTCGAGCGCGTTCAGCCCGGCCCAGGCTGCGCGGCATCTGGCGGATGGCTCGGGGCTGGGCGACGCCCGGCACGACGACGATGGCGGCGCCCGCACCATGTGGCACACGGTGGAA
>JAKLEJ010000283.1 GCA_022711695.1 Verrucomicrobiota bacterium
GTGCCTTGGTTCAGCAGCATGTCGTAAACCGCGGAAGATTGGTCGAGGCGGTACACCGGGGAGATGAACAGGCCGTCCACCCGCCGCGAAAGCAGCCGCCGCAGGCATTCCTCCTCGCGCTCGGGACGGTTCAGCGAATGCGAGAAGATCACATCGTAGCCCAGCGTGTGAGCCTGCTCCTCGATGGCGACGAGGATGCGGGCGTAAATGGGGTTGATGAGGGAGGAGATCACCACCCCGAAAAGCCGGGTGCTGCCGCTGCGCAGCGCCCGGGCGGCCACGTCCGGCATGTAGCCGAGTTCGCGCGCCACCTGCTGGATGCGGGCGCGGGTGGCGGGCGAAATGTCCTTGGCCTCGCGCAGGGCCTTGGACACGGTCATGACCGAAACCCCGGCCCGCGCGGCGATGTCTTTCAAGCGTACCATAATCGGAGAATCAGCGGGCCCGGGCCCGCCCTGGCAGGGACTTACACATTGGTGCCGCTCCAGTTGAGTTTGCGCTGAAGCGTGTCGAAAAACGAGACCGACCCGGGGTTGAGCAGCCGCAGGCTGTGCGAGCTGCGGCGCACCTCGATGGTGTCGCCTGTCTCGAGCGGCAACTGCACCTGGCCGTCGGCGGCCAGGATGGTCTCGACCTTGCGGCTGAGCACCTCCACCCGCACCGTCGAGTCCAGGCCCACCACCACCGACCGGTTCGAGAGGGTGTGGGGGCAGATGGGCGTGAGGGCGAAGACCTCGGCCTTGGGGCTGACAATCGCGCCGCCGGCTGCCAGCGAGTAGGCCGTCGAGCCCGTGGGCGAGCTGATGATCAGCCCGTCGCACCGGTAGTCCGTCAGCCATTCGCCATCCACCCACACGCGCAGCTCGATCAGGCGCGAGGAGCCGCCGCGGCTGACCACAAACTCGTTCAGGGCGCGCTCGGCCACGGCCTTGCCGCGCGCGCGGCCCCGGGCTTCGATCAGCGGCCGCACCTCGGTGGTGTAGTCGCCCGCCCAGGTCTTGCGCAGCGCCGCCGCCAGGTCGCGCGACTGCACGTGGGTCAGGAACCCCAATCCCCCCACCTTGATGCCCAGGATGGGCGTGCGGCAGCCCGCCACCGCCCGGGCCACGCCCAGCATCGTGCCGTCGCCCCCAAACACCAGCACCAGGTCCGCCGCCCGGGCCAGCGCCTCCAGCCCCTCGGCGGTGGCGCAGTGCAGTCCGCAAAACCGGGCCGTCCCGGCCTCGGCGCAGACCTCGCGCCCGGCGGCCCGCGCCAGCGCGGCCGCCTTCCTGACCAGGGCGCGACTGGAGGCCTTGTCGAGGTTGGCCACCAGCCCCACCTGCCGGATGTTGTCAGCTCGTTCTTTCAATCCACGCCAGGAACTCTTTGTTGCCGGCGGGTCCCAGCAGGGGGGATTCCACCACGCCCCGCCAGTTCAGGCCCGGCTGAGTTTTTACGTATTCGACGATCTCCCTCAAGACCCGCTCATGGACTGCCGGGTCGCTGATCACCCCTCGCCCGCGGTCTGCCTCGGCCTTCCCGGCCTCGAACTGCGGCTTGATCAGCGCCACGATTCTACCGCCCGGCCGGAGAATTGCAATGGCGGCCGGCAGAATCTTGCGCAGGGAGATGAAGGAGCAGTCGATCGCCACGGTGTCCACCCCGTCGAACGGGGGCGGAAACTGGCCGGGGCCGAGCAGACGGGCGTTGGTTTGCTCCATCACCACCACGCGCGGATCGCAGCGCAGCTTCCAGGCCAATTGCCCGCGCCCCACGTCCACCGCGTACACCTTGCGCGCCCCCGCCTGGAGCAGGCAGTCGGTGAATCCGCCGGTCGAGGCCCCCAGGTCCGCCGCGGTGCAGCCGGCCACGCCGATGCCAAAATGCCGCAGCGCATGCTCGAGCTTGAGTCCGCCCCGGCTGACATACTTCTCCCGCTCCGCCAGGGCGAGGGTGTCCTGCGCCGTAACCTGGTCGGCCGGCTTGCGCGCCGCCTGGCCGTTGACCCTCACTTGCCCGGCCATGATGGCGCGGCGGGCCTTCTCGCGGCTTTCGCACAGCCCGCGCGTCACCAGTTCCTGGTCCAGTCGGCTCCTGCCACTCATCTGATTGGCCTTTATTTGGCCCAGGCCTGGGGCTAGAATCAAGAGCGCGATGTTGCCGATTGTCCTGCTTTGCCTGGCGGCGTTTGCCGGCGCCTGCGGCGCCGCTTCCCAGCCCAACTTCCTGCTCCTTTACACCGACGATCAGCGTTGGGACGCGCTGGGAGTGGCGCAGCGCGAGATGGCGGAGCGGGCGCGGTTCCCGTGGTTTCAAACGCCGAACCTGGACCGGCTCGCGGCGGAGGGCCTGCGCTTTCGCAACGCCTTTGTCACCGTCTCGCTGTGCGCCCCCAGCCGCGCCGTCTTTCTGACCGGCCGATACAGCCATTTCAACGGAGTGGCCAACAACTTCACCCCCTTCCCCACGAACAACGTCACCTGGGCCACGGAATTGCGCCGGGCCGGCTACGCCACCGCCTACATCGGCAAATGGCACATGGACTCGCAGCGCGGCCAGCGCCCCGGGTTTGACTATTCGGCCAGCTTCATCGGCCATGCTCGCTACCTGGACGCCCCCTTCGAGATTAACGGGGAACCGACGGCGACCCGCGGGTGGGTGGACGATGTTTCCACCGATTACGCCATCGAGTTCATCCGCCGCCACAAAGGCAAACCCTGGGCCATGGCTGTCGGATTCAAAACGCCTCACGGCCCGTTCGAGCCTCCGGCGCGCTGGGCGGAGCGGTTTTCCGACGGCTGGCTCCGCCCCACCCCCAATCTCACCAATCTGCCCCCGTACCTGAACCGTCCGCCTGCCAGGGCTCTCCCCGCCAAAGCCGGCCCGCCCGGCGCCTTGCAGCCCAACTTGAATTACTTCCGCTGTTTGGCGGCGGTGGACGAAAACGTCGGCCGCCTCATGCGGGTTCTCGATGAGCAGGGCCTGGCCCGGGACACCATGGTGGTTTACGCCAGCGACAACGGCTTTTACCTCGGCGAGCACGGCATCGGGGACAAGCGCTCCGCTTACGACGAGAGCCTGCGCATCCCGCTGTTGGTGCGCTATCCGGCGGTGGTCCGGCCGGGGCGGGTCTCGGATGACATGGTTCTCAACCTCGATTTCGCCCCGACAGTTTTGGATCTGGCCGGAATCGCGCCCTCCGCCCAAATGCAGGGACGAAGTTGGCGCCCGCTCCTGGAGGAACGGCAGGTCCAATGGCGAACCAGCTTCTTGGCCGCGCCAAGCCGCGCTTCACCGGCCTGATCGAATCCGTGCGCATCTTCAGCGGCATCGCTCCCTTCCAACCCTGAACTCCCATGATTCCCAACACCCCGTTCCGTCTCCCGGTTCTCCTCGGCGTCGGGTTCTGGCTGGCATCCGCCCTGGCGGGCCGCCCCCAGAGCGGCGCTCCACTCGTGCTGACGCTGCGCTCGCTGGAACAGGACCCTTCCGGCAGCGGTCGCTGGAAGACCGTCGAGCGGCAGGCCCGGTGGTCGCCGGCGGGCACGGCGGCGGTCATCTGCGACATGTGGGACCGGCACTGGTGCCAGGGGGCCACGGCGCGCGTGGCCGAAATGGCCCCCCGCATGAACCGATTCGTGGCCGAATTGCGCCGCCGCGGCGTGCTCGTCATCCATTGCCCCAGCGGCACGCTGAAGTTCTACGAGGGCACACCCCAGCGCCAGCGGGCGCAGTCCGCGCCCAAGGTCCCGGCTCAGCCGCCCCTCCAGGGCTGGTGCAGCCTGGATCCCAGCCGCGAAGCCCCGCTGCCCATCGATGACTCGGACGGCGGATGCGACGACGACCCCCGCTGTCAATCCGGCAGCCCCTGGCAGCGCCAGATCGCCACCCTCGACATCCTCGAAGGCGATGCCATCACCGATTCCGCCGAGGCCTGGCGCCTCATGCGCCAGCGCGGCATTACCAATGTCCTGGTCATGGGGGTTCATGAGAACATGTGCGTGCTGGGCCGGCCCTTCTCCATCCGCCAGATGGTCAGGCAGGGTCAGAATGTGGTCCTGGTCCGCGACCTGACCGACACGATGTACAACTCGCGAAAGAGGCCGCAGGTGGATCACTTCACCGGCACGGAACTGGTGGCTTGGCACATCGAGAAATACTGGTGCCCCACCATGACCAGCGACCAGGTCTTAGGGGGACGGCCCTTCCGTTTTGCGGCCGACACCAAGCCCCCGCGCGATTACGCCGATCACGCCCGCTTCTTCGCGCCCGCCCCACCCGGCGTCCGGCGCGCGCCGGCGCCCTGAACGCCGTCCCATCCCGGCTTTGGCCTCTGTGCTCTCGGTGACCGACACAGGGAAGCCACAGAGTTCGCCGAGATCGCCGAGAGTAGCAGCGGTTGGGCTGGCAGTTTCCGGGAACCGGCGCTCTTCTCCTCTGCGCGTTCGGCGGAGCCCGGCTCCCTGTGGTCTATTTCTCCACGCCTCGGCTCTCAGCGGCGCGTAGGCGCTCAGACGCGGCTTGCGAGCACGCTCGCGCGCGCTCCTTCTCCCCGTCCGCCGGGGAGAAGGTGGCCGAGGGCCGGATGAGGGGCGGGACTGCGCCCACCCGCGCCAACGCGGGGCTTCGGCCCGAAAGCCTTGCAGGCTGCCCGGGGCCGGCTACGGCTGGGCCGGGGTCAGCAGGCGGTAAAAGCGCGCCGGGGCTGGCGGACGCGCATCCGTCACCCGTTCCACCCGGTTGCTGGTCCGCCCGAACACATTGCTGAGCGTCAGCCACCCCGGCGCCTCCAGCGACTGGGCGCTCTGCACCGAGTAGGTCCGGTTGGACATCGCCAGGAACTCCAGCCGCACCCCCTGGGCCCCCGTCTCCTTCATCTCCACCTTCAGATAGCTCTGGGCGTTGGTGTGCTCCGTGCCCGCATAGTACTCCTCCCAGTTCAGCGAACCGTCCCCGTCGCTGTCTGCCCGGCCGTCCTGCGGATCGGCCGGATTCAACCCCTGCGCCGTCTCCCACTCGTCGGGCAGCCCGTCGCCGTCGGTGTCGCTCAGCGCCCGGAGGGTGGCGGTCGTGCTCAGGAAGCCCGTCATCCGCGCCTGGTTGGTCACGGCCACGGTGTAGTTGTT
>JAKLEJ010000284.1 GCA_022711695.1 Verrucomicrobiota bacterium
CGATCCGGGCTGTCGCCGCCCGATTCCCCTGACGCCCAGCGCGGATTGAGGATTCGGGTTTGACATGGACGCGCCGCCGCCTGACCATGCCAGCACATTAACGCAACAAAACACTATGAGATTCGGAATCAATTCCTTTCTATTCACATTTCCGTTCACCAACGAAAGCACCAAGTGGTTCAAGACCTTCAAGAAATGGGGCTTTGACAGCGTCGAGATCGCCATCGACGACCCGGCCGGCTTCGACGCGCAGCAGGTGAAGCAGGAACTGGACAAGGCCGGGCTGGTGTGCGGCTCGGCGTGCGGCTGCTTTGGCCCGGACCGCGACCTGCGCGGGGACGCCCAGGCGCAGCGGAACGCGATCGATTACATCAAGGCGTGCATAGACCATGCAGTGACGCTGGGCTGTCCGTCGGTGATCGGCCCGGTCTATTCGGCGGTGGGGCGCACCGGCGGCGCGGAGCCGGCCGAGTACAAGAAGCAGTGGAAGACGGTGGTGAAAAACCTCAAGGTCGTCTGCAAATACGCCGAGAAGCGGGGCATTCTCATTTGCATGGAGCCGCTCAACCGCTTCGAGACCGACTTCATCAACACCGTGGACCAGGCCCTGAAGATGATCCAGGACGTGGGCAGCCCGTCGCTCAAGCTGCACTACGACACCTTCCACATGAACATAGAGGAAAAGTGCCAGGCCGACGCCATCAAGCGGGCCGGCAAACACCTCGGCCATTTCCACGCCTGCGGCTGCGACCGCGGCACCCCGGGCAACGACCACATCGATTGGACGGGCATCGCCAAGGCGCTCAAGGCGGTCAAGTACGACAAGGAAGTCGTGATCGAGTCGTTCACCCGGGACGTGATCGTGATCGCCAAGGCTGCGGCCATCTGGCGGCAAATCGAGCCCACCCGGCAGGAAATCGCCACCAAGGGCCTGAAGTTCCTGAAGCAGACACTTCGGTAGCCCGCAGCCTTAATTCAAACCAGCGCGCCCTCGGTCATCAGTTGGCCGCCCGTTCGCAGCGCTCGGAGCTCCCCGATGATGGGGCGCCAGTAGGTCCGGTCGGCTTGCTGAAGGCGCTGCATTCGCTCCTGCATCCAGGCGGCCACCTCAGTCTCGGTCTGTTCCGAGGGCTCGATCCAGTCGCCTATCTGTCGGGCAAAACCTCTGAGCGCTGTCGGGCTGGCGGCAGGCAGGGCGGAGGCTGCGGCAGGGTGCTCCTCGAATAACCGGCGCATTTCCATGAGAGTGAAGATGTTCTCGACCGCCCAGCGATAGTCGGCCGGCGTGGTCGAGGCGTCTGGTTGCTCGAACCAAACCAAAGTCAGCCGGCTGATGATGGGGTAGTCTTGAAGCCGCTGTGTCTTCTTGATCTCCACCAACTCCTTTACGCCAATGGTCAGCACACGGCCCCAGTCCGTCTCCTTCCAATTCGAGGCGGCCCGGGCGGCATCGAACGATCCGGCGCGCGGAGGTTTGCCCATGACATCCAGAAACACCTCTGGCTCCGCCCCGCCAGGCAGAAGGAAATGGAAACCATGGCCGCGCAGGAGGGGCTCCACCTCCACCGGCGGAGTCAGTTTGTAGTAGCGGGCCTCGCAAGCACGCAGGGCCGCCAGAAAGCGCCCGCAGTTGTCCGCCGTGGGGTTGATCCAAAGGTCAATATCCTCGGAAAAGGTCGCGGCGCCATAGAGCACCGTGGCCTGCCCGCTGATGAGCATGGCTTCGACGCCGTGCTCCTCAAGGCTGTGGAAAAAGTTTGCGATCATGCACGGCACGCGGGTCCGGCAGGCGCGAGCGCATGGCCCAACTGCGGCGCAGGCGTTCACGCGGGGTCAGTTTCCGCCACGCGGCAGCTTTATAGGGCGACTGGGCGCTCTCGTCGAAACCCGGATCGGCATCCCGTGGGCCGGCCGCTTCGTTCATTTTCACTGAACGAAAGTGGCCCTTCGGTGTTCCGTTGGCCAGAATAAACCATTGGCTGGACTCGGGTGTCCGATGGCTGCGACCGCATCGCATTGAAGCGGGAGGCGGCTTCGCGCGTCCAATCGTTGTTTCAATCCGTCCGAACGAAACATGAGCACGACCAGACCTCGACGCCACCAAAACCAGGCCTGCCTCCTGGTCGCACTTCTTGGCCTCGCCGGCTGTCCCAAGGCTGGAGCGCAGAACCTTCTGCCCAACCCGGGCTTCGAGAGCGGCGCCGCCCAGCCGACGGGGTGGCAGTTGACCGACCCGCAAGGGGGAGAGTGGCGCGAGCCCGCCTGGCAGGGAAAACGCGCGCTGAGGGTGCGAGGCGACGGCCGCAACTCCGCCGCCTGGCGCACCGGGCTGCTGCCGATGCAGCCGGCGGGCCTTTACCGGCTCCGGTTCATGGCCCGCTGCGAACCCGGCGCCAGCGGGGGATGCGCCGTCTCCGGCACGGGCCGCGTCAACCGGGATTTCCGCTTGAGCGACCAGTGGACGCCCTGCAGCTTCGTTTTTGCCGCGCCCTCGGGAGTGTCGAACGACTTCGTCCGCCTCGGCCACTGGGAAGTCAAAGGCGCGTTGAGCTTCGATGACGCCGAGCTGCTGCCGGTGCTGGCGGCGCACGACCCTTACGAGGAAATGGGCGAAGCGGAGAGCGTTCGCAACGGCGTTTACCATTTTCAACCCGATTTCGCCTGGACAGGAGCGAACTACCACCGCCCGCTGTGGCTCAACAAGGCGGGGTTCAACTCCGACCGCTGGGTGTTCTCGGAAGGGTCCGAGCTGATTTATCGTTTCGCGATGCCGCGACGCCTGGCTCAAACCGGGGCCCGCCTGCGGGTGAACGTGAACTACCACGTGGCGGGCAGCCTGCGCATCGAGGCCAGCCGCGACACGCGGACATGGACGCCGGTGGCCGAGTACGACGGCCAGCGCCGCGGCGGGCAGACCAACCTGCCGGCGGCGCTTTTCCCGGCGAATGAGATCTACGTGCGCCTGTCAATGCCGGGGCCGGGCGGCAGCCTCCAGGTGAATGCCATCGATTACGAGGCGCCGCTCGAGGGCCTGCGTTTCTCCGCCGAGGGCCACACCCAGTTCTTCGAGGTGCTGGCCAGCCACCCGGACCTGGCAGTCACTCTGCATCCCTCCCACCCGGAACGGTCGGCGGTGGATGTCGGCATCTCGGGCAGTCTCAGCAACCGCGGCCAGTCCAGACTGACTTTTACCCAGACGATCGAGTCGGGCGCCCTCCAGTCTCGGGCCAAAACCGCAACCGTGCTCGAACCCGGCAAATGGGCGGGGTTCGGCGCCGCACTGCCCGTGCCCGAGCCCGGGCGCTATCCCCTGACCCTTCGCTTCGACGATCCCAAGGGCCAGGCCGTGTTTGCCGTGCGCACGGAGGAGACCCTCAGCCTGCTGCGCGATCCGCGCCCCGGCTACTGGCTGGCGGGCGAGGGCGGAAAACAGGTGTGGTGGTGCGAAAGCGGATGGAAGATCGGCAGCCGCGAACTGCCTTCCGCCAGCCCCGTCAGAACCAACCACCGGCCCGTCACCGTTTCCGCCGCCCGGGGGGAATACGAGGCCGTCCAGGTTCACCTTTGCGGTTTTGGCGACAAAACGCTGAAGGCGGCGGCCGTCGAGGGCCTGCGAAACGCGCGCGGGGAGACGCCCCCGGTCGAAGTCAGATTCTGCGAGGTCGTGCCGGTGCATGTGACCCGTCCCACCGACGAAAGCAGCGTGCGAGGTTACTACCCGGACCCGCTGCCGCCCCTGGCGTTGCCGCGGCCCGGCCTGCCGAGTTTCTTGAGTCTCTGGATCACTTTCCATGTCGGCCGCGAAGCCAGCGCCGGGGATTACCGGGGCGATTTGGTGCTGGTGGTGGAAAACGAGACGCTGAAGCTGCCGGTGAGCCTGCGCGTGAATGGCTTCACGCTGCCGCGCGAGACGCACCTGCGCAGCGCCCTGGGCCTGGGAGCCCACGAGATCAGCCGCTACCACAAGCTCAGCAGCCCCGCCGACCGGATGGAGGTGTATGAGAAATACCTCCGCAACTTCGCCGAGCACCGCATCAGCCCCTACTCGTTCTTCGATTATTCGGGCATCGAGGTTCGGTTCGAAGGCGAAGGCGCGAACAAGCGGGCGCGGGTGGACTTTACGAAATTCGACCAGGCAGCGGAACGGTGGCTGGACCAGGCGGGCTTCAACTCGTTCAGCCTGCCATTGCGCGGCATGGGCGGCGGCACCTTCCACAGCCGCCACCTGGGCCAGCTCGAGGGCTTCAAGGAGGGAACCCCCGAGTTCGCGCGGCTCTTCCGGGACTACCTCGGGCAGGTCGGCGATCACCTGCGCGACCGCGGCTGGCTGGGCAAGGCCTACACCTACTGGTTCGACGAACCCGACCCCAAGGACTACGAGTTCGTGGTCGAGGGCATGAAACGCATCCGGGCGGCCGCGCCGGGTCTGAAGCGCATGTTGACCGAGCAGCCGGAGAAAGAGCTGCAAGGCCACGTGGAAATCTGGTGCGGGCTCACCCCGGAATGGACGCCCGAGAAGGTCGCCGCCCGGCGGGCGGCGGGCGAGGAGGTCTGGTGGTACATCTGCTGCGCTCCGAAGGCGCCCTATGTGACCGAGTTCATCGACCACCCCGGCACGGAGCTGCGCCTCTGGCCCTGGCAATCCTGGCAATACGGCGTGCAGGGCATCCTCGTCTGGGCCACGATCTACTGGACGAGTTCAAGCGCGTTCCCGGACCGGCTCCAGAACCCCTGGGCCGATCCCATGAGCTATGTCTCCGGCTACGACTATAAGGCCGGCCAGATCGGTTACTGGGGAAACGGGGATGGCCGCTTTCTCTATCCGCCGCGCCGCGAGCCCAACACCGCCCGCGAGCCCTGCCTGGACGCGCCCATCGACTCGGTGCGCTGGGAGAACCTGCGCGACGGGATGGAGGACTACGAGTACTTCTGGCTGCTGGACCAGGCCGTGCAGCGGGCCGCCGGGCAGGGCGCTCCCGCCGCCCTCCTCGACCAGGCCCGCGCCCTCTTGAAAGTGCCGGAGCGCGTCTCCAAAGACCTGACCCATTTCACCACCGATCCGCGGCCCTTGCTCGATCATCGGGACAAGCTGGCTCGAA
>JAKLEJ010000285.1 GCA_022711695.1 Verrucomicrobiota bacterium
AATCCGACCCGCTCGACCCTCACCGCGGTCTTCTCGTTCAACGCCCGCAACTTCATGGCCATCGGCTCGAACCCCCAGGCCGTGCGCCCCATTCAGGGCGGCTTTATCCTCTGGGGCGGTCCCGGCAAGGACAAACCCTGGGAAGAAGGCGCCCTGTCCGCCACCGTCTCGGACCCAGCGGTCAAGGTGAACCACGGCTGGTTCCGCGGCGGATGGTTTGACCCGCTGACCATGGCCTGGAAGGACGTTGCCGAGGGGGCCTGCTTTGAGCGGCCGCCCTTCACCGAGGGAGGACACTCGCCGGGCGCGACCCTCTTTGTGCCGTTCGAACTGGCCCCCGGCGCCTCCCGGACGGTGACCGTGCGCCTGGCCTGGTACTCGGGCCAAAGCAGCCTCCGCTTCGGCAAGGATCCCGCCGGCGCTCCGCCTGCGGGCACTTACCAGCCTTGGTACACCGCGCGTTTTGCAGACATCAACAGCGCCACGTTCTACTGGCGGGATCGCTACGACGAGCTGCGCGCCAAGTCCAAGCGATTTTCGGACACCTTCTATCGCTCCACCCTGCCACAGGAGGTGATCGAGGCCGTCGCCGCCAACCTGACCATCCTCAAGTCGCCCACGGTTCTGCGGCAGGCTGACGGCCGGCTCTGGTCCTGGGAAGGCTGCTCGGATAACGCCGGCTGCTGCCACGGCTCCTGCACCCACGTCTGGAACTACGCCCAGGCCATCCCGCACCTGTTTCCTACCCTCGAGCGCACCCTGCGCGAAACCGAGTTCGGCCCTTCGCAGGATGCCCGAGGCCACCAGACCTTCCGCAGTGCCCTGCCCATACGCCCGCTGGCCCCGGACTTCCACGCCGCCGCCGACGGCCAGTTGGGCGGCATCATGAAGGTCTATCGCGACTGGCGCGTGGGCGGCGACACCGAATGGCTGCGCCGCCTGTGGCCCAAGGTGAAGCAGAGCCTCGACTACTGCATCGAAACCTGGGACCCGGGCCACCGGGGCTGGCTGGAAGAACCCCACCACAACACCTATGACATCGAGTTCTGGGGGCCGGACGGCATGTGCACCAGCTTCTACCTGGGGGCCTTGCAGGCGGCGGTCCTGATGGGGCGCGCGCTCGGCGATGTCGTGACCCTCTACACCCAGTTGATCGAGCGCGGACGCGAGCGCGCCAACGAGCACCTCTTCGACGGCGAGTACTTCATCCAGGTGATCGAGTGGAAGAGCCTGCGCGCGAAGAATCCGGTCGAGGTGCAGAGCTTCGGCGGGGGCTACTCGCCGGAAGCCCGCGCCCTCATGGAGAAGGAGGGCCCCAAATACCAGTATGGCCGCGGCTGCCTCTCCGACGGCGTGCTGGGTTCGTGGATGGCGGCCGTCTGCGGGGTGGGCCAGGTGTTCGACCCCCGGAAGGTGGCCAGCCACCTGGCGGCGGTCCACAAACACAACCTGAAGAAGGACCTCTCGACCCACGCCAATCCGCAGCGCCCTTCCTATGCCTGCGGCGCCGAGGGCGGCCTGCTCCTCTGCACCTGGCCCAAGGGCGGCGAACTCGCGTTGCCCTTCGTTTATTCCAACGAGGTCTGGACCGGCATCGAATACCAGGTCGCCTCCCATCTCATGCTGATGGGCCTGGTCAAGGAAGGCCTCGAGGTGGTGCGCGTTTGCCGCGAACGCTATGACGGGCGCATCCGCAATCCGTTCAACGAATACGAGTGCGGCCACTGGTACGCCCGCGCCTTGTCCTCCTACGGATTGCTGCAGGGCCTCTCTGGCGCCCGCTACGACGCTGTCGAGAAGATCCTTTATTTGCAGCCGACGCTCAAAAGCGACTTCGCCTCCTTCCTCTCCACGGCCACCGGCTACGGCCTGGCAGGCGTGCGCAAGGGCAAGCCGTTCCTCGAGGTGGTTTCGGGACAGATCGAGACCCGGGAAATCCGCTACACCCCGGCTGGCAGCGCGACGTCTTGAACCGCCGCATCTCATGCAGCCCCCGCGGCCGCATGTCCGCACGTCGGCCCAGCGGGGAGGCTGCGCCGTCTCGGGCGATGCGTGTAAGATCGGCTGATGACCTTGGTTCGGCGACGAACGCGTCAGCGAGCCATTCGGACGATCCCTTGCGCGCCAGCGTCTTGGAGTGCGCCGCTTCCGCGGCGCTTTGGGAGCCTCTGAAGCACCCCAGCAGCACAGGGGTTGCGCGGTTACCCGTCTCTGTCCCTCTGCCCCAGAGCGGAGCGACGCCCCGGCATTCCAACACCTGGCGGACATGGACGCTCAGGGACCGTTCCGAATTCCGATGACAATCCGATCTCGCCCTGCTGATCCACTTATGATGCCGCTTCGTTTCATAGCTTTGTGCGCCTGCCTGGCGGCCTGTCTGCCGTCGGCAATGTCTTCCGCAGACGCCGCCCTTTCAACCGACGCCGAGCGCCTTCGAACCGCCGCGCAAGCCCTGCCCCCCTGGCAGAGGCCCGCCAGCCGCCCGCGCGCCGACTGGCTCATAGACGACGCTCCGTTCAAGGCGGGCGTGTTTCGCGGCGAGCGTCCGGACGAACTGGTGCTGGCCAACGGCCTGCTCGCCCGCACCTTTCGCCTGGCCCCGAACGCCGCCACCGTCGGCTTGGACAACCTGGCCAGCGGCGAAGCCGTCATCCGCGGCGTGAAGCCGGAGGCCTGGATCGAGATTGACGGCGCGCGCCTGGAAGTCGGCGGGCTCAAAGGCCAGCCCAATTACGCGTTCCTCAAGCCGGAGTGGGTGGACCGGCTGCGGGCCGATCCGGCCGCCTTCCAACTGGTCGGATTCGAGGTGGGCGCGCCCCGCGAGCGCATGCCCTGGAAGCGGGCGCGCCATCATGCCCCGGGTGTCAAGTGGCCGCCCTCGGGTGTGTCTCTTCGCTTCGACTTCCGCTTCCCCGAAGGGGGCATGGAAGACGAGCTGCCCTCGGCCGCCGGCCGGGCACTGTTGTGGGAGGATGGTTTCTCCAAACTCGATCCCGCCTGGAAAATCAGCGCGTCCGGGCGCGACCAGCGGATTAGCTTTCAGAACGAAGGCAAGCCAGGCGAGATTTACGCGCTCCCCGGAACCCACTGCTATGCCGAGCGGCCTCTGCCCGCCGGCGTTGCCCTGGTCGAGGCGGTCATCTCTCCGGGCGCCGATCGCGACACGAGCTGGGGGCCCGGCTTGGGGCTGGTCTTCAAGGGGCGCGTCATCGAGGTGAACCTGCGGCCCGGCGACCGGGGCGTCCACGGGCAGTTCGAGCTGCGGGACAACGGCGGCGAGCGGCTGGCGCGCCTCAAGCAGTTCACCGCCGCCGACGGCGGTTTGGACACGGCGCGGCGCTACCGTCTCCGGGTCCGGCTCGGCGGCGGGTCGATGATCTGGGACGCGGCCGATGCCTCGCAGGACCCGCCGAAGTTTGTCCGGCTGTTCGAGGTCGAGGATGCCGGGCAGGCGCCGCTGGCGGTGCGGGTCGGCAAGACCGACCGCCGGGGCGGAAGCGACGACGAACCCCAGCCCGGCGAATGGGGCCGTTGCCGCATCGAGCAAGCCCGCGCCTTCGGCCCGCTGGATCTGGCGAAGGCTCGCGCGGAAACCGGCCGGCAGCCTCGCGACATCCGGGTCTCGGTGTTCTACGAGCTCTATGACGGCCTGCCCTGTTACAGCAAGTGGTTGACCGTGAGCAACGGCGCGGCCAAACCCATTCGCGTGGACCGTTTCTCGAGCGAAATCCTTGCGGCCGTCGAGCGCGCCTCCGAGGTGGACGAACTCACCGCCGGCCGCATGCCTCCGAACATTCATGTGGAAACCGACATGGCCTTTGGCGGGATGATGGCGGCGGGCGCCAATCGCCGCTCCTATCGCTGGCTGCCCGATCCCGACTTCCACTCCCAGGTCAACTACGAGAAGAAGACCCCCTGCCTGCTCGAGGTGGGTCCGGACCTGGGCCCCGCCCAGGAGATCGCCCCGGGCCGGACCTTCGAATCTTTCCGAGCCTGGGTGCTGCCGCACGAGAGCACCGACCGCGAGCGCTGCGGCCTTGCGGTGCGCCGCATGTATCGGACCCTCGCGCCCTGGACCACCGAGAATCCGCTCATGATGCACGTGCGCTTTGCCGATGAGCGCACCGTCACCAACGCCATCAACCAGTGCGTCGAAACCGGCTTCGAGATGGTCATCCTCACCTTCGGCAGCGGCTTCGACCTCGAAAACGAAAAGCCCGCCACCCTGGACCGCGCCCGGAAATACGCCGATTACGCCCGGGCCAGGGGCATCGAAATCGGCAGCTACTCGCTCCTGGCCTCCCGCCGTGTCGGAGGCGGCAACGATGTCGTGATGCCGCCGGGGCTCACCCCGGCCTTCGGCAACTCCCCCTGTCTCGACAGCGCCTGGGGCACGAACTATTTCCGCCGCCTCTACGAGTTCCACGCCCAGAGCGGCTTTCGCCTCTTCGAGCACGACGGCTCCTATCCGGGCGATGTCTGCGCCGCCACCGCCCACCCCGGCCACCGCGGCCTCGAGGACTCGCGCTGGAACCAGTGGCGCCGGATCGCCGACTTCTACCGCTGGTGCCGCGGCCAGGGCATCTACCTCAACGTCCCCGACCATTACTTCCTCTGCGGCTCCAGCAAGACCGGCATGGGCTACCGCGAGGTCAACTGGTCCCTCCCGCGCGAGCAGCAGGTGCTGCACACCCGCCAGAACATCTACGACGGGACGTGGGAGAAGACCCCGAGCATGGGCTGGATGTTTGTGCCCCTGACCGAATACCAGGGAGGTGGCGCCGCCGCCACCATCGAGCCCCTCGACGAGCACCTGGACCACTACGAGCGCATGCTCGCGGCCAACCTCGCGCTCGGCGTGCAGGCCTGCTATCGCGGCCCGCGCCTCTACGACACCGACCGCACGCGTGCCATGGTCAAACGCTGGGTGGACTGGTTCAAGACCCACCGCGACATCCTCGAAAGCGACCTCATCCACGGCCGCCGCGCCGACGGCCGCGACCTCGACTGGATGCTCCACGTCAACCCGAAGCTGCGCGAAAAGGGGCTCCTGGCGGTCTTCAATCCCCTGGATCGCCCCCTGGAGCGCTCCCTGCGG
>JAKLEJ010000286.1 GCA_022711695.1 Verrucomicrobiota bacterium
CGGGACCATCGCCGACGCCCTCAAGACCCAGTTCGACATCAGCCTCGACAAACGGAAGATTCATATCGAGAAGCCGATTCACGGCCTCGGCGAATACGAGGTGGAGTTGCGCCTGCATTCGGAGGTCACCACCAGCATGAAGGTGCGCGTGGAGAGTCTCACCCCGGCCCCCAAGCCTGAGGACCAGGCCGCTGCCGCCGACGCCAAGCTCGGCCGCATTACCGAGAAGAAGGGGCGCCGCCCCGAGCGGACCGAGGCCAAAGCGGAGGAAAAGCCCGAGGCCCGCAAAACCGAGAAGCCTGCCCGCGCCGCCAGAAGCGACAAGCCGTCCAAGGCCTGATTTCCACTGACCCTCTGGAACAAGCAAGGCAGGCCGCCAGGCCTGCCTTGTTTGCTTTAGTCCGAGAATCCCCGGGAGAAACCCGGGGTTGGCTACTTCTTCGCGGCGCGGTTCTGGGCCTGCTTGAGCGCCTCTTGGATGCGCTTGGCCAGGTCCGCATTCCCCGTGGCCTGGGCCGCCTTCTGCAACGGCTCCACCAATCCCGCCGCCGTCTGGGCCGGGGCCTTGTTTTTGAGCAACTGCTCCGCCACCGTGGCGGTGGCCGCGCTGGCCTCTTCCTTCGTCTCGGCGTCGCCCAGGTACGGGCCGATCAAGGCGACCGCTTCGAGCGAGGGCACGCTCCCCAGCGCTGAGAGCAGGAGGCGCTTCTCGCCCTTGGATTGGACCAGGGCTGCGACTTCGCGGCACATGCTCAGGCGCTGATTGGCAGGCAAATCCGGATTGCGGGCCAGATCCACGTAGCTGCGCAGGCACAGCTCGCGATCCGTCGGATTGGCGGCCGCCTTGGCCAGGGCCAGCAGATCGGGCGCGGCGTCGGCGGTCTTCCAGTCGCCAAGAGCGCGAAGGGCGCTGGCGCGCACCTCGGCGTTCGAGTCCGCCACCGCCGCGCGGACCGCCTTGAGCGCGACCGGCCCGCCCAGGGTCCCCAGCAGGCGCAGCAGCGCGCCCTTCTGGGCCGGCGCCGCTCCGGCCATCAGCCCGGCCAACTTCTCGGCGATGGGCCCCGGCTCCGAGGCTCGTCGGCAAACGGCGCTGAGGGCCTGCTCGGCCGCCTCCAGATCCGGCCCGCTGCCAGCCCCCATCAGGAAGTCGGTCAGCGCGGGAATCTCGGAGGTTCCCGCCAGTTCGCCGGCCCGGCGCAGGGCCGCCGCCCGCACCTTGGCGTCGTTGTCCTTGCCGGCTTTCAGCAGCGCCGGCACCGCCGTGGTCATCCTGCGGCGCGAGGTCAGATCGATCGCCACCAGCTTCAAGGACGCGTTATCGCCTGTCAGCATGCCCATGATCGCTTCATCCACGATCGGGCCGCGCAGGGAGGCCAGGCTCTCCTGAGCCGCCTGGGCGATGTCGCGGTCGGTGTCTGCCAGCAGGTCCACCAGCGCGGTGGCCGAGGCGGGTTGCGCCAACTCCCCCACCGCCCGGATGGCCGCGGTGCGGGCAGGTTTTGCCCCGGCGCGCGCGGCCCCGTAAAGGGCGGGCAGGGCGGCGGCGTCACCCCGGGTCCCCAGCGCCTGGATGACGACCACCTGGTTGTCGGTCGACAACCCGTTGAGACTGCCGGCCAGAACGGCGGTGACCTCCGGGCCGGGGATCTCGAAGGAAGTGCGGACGGCCCCGGCAAACATCAGGTAATCGGCGCTGGCCAGGCTCTCGCGCAGCAGCGGCAGACCCTGGGCGCCCCGGGTCAGGATCGCTCCCCGCAGCGCCGCCGTTTGCACCTGGTGCGGCGCGCCTTTCAGGGAGCGCAGTTGCTCGTAAATGCGGGTCGCCTCGGCCCCCTGGCCGGCGGCCCCCAGCGCCTCGGCGCAGCGCAGCAGCCCCTCGCAGAAGGCCAGGCGGTTGGCGTCCGAAGCCTTGCCGACGGCTTCACGCAGCAACGCGGCCGCCGGGGCGTTGCCAATGGCCCCCAGCGCGCGCGCCGCCGCCTGGGCCACATCCGCGTCCGGGCTGGCCAGAAGCCCTCCGAGCGGGTTGACTGCCGCGGCGTCCCGCCGCACGCCGATGCTCCCGATGGCTCCGGCCAGCGGCCGGCCCTGGAGCTGGCCCAGGGCGGCGCGCAAGGCCTCGTCCACCGCCGCATCCTGGATGGGCTCCAGGGCATAGCGGGCCATGTGGTTCAGCTTGTCGTCCGCCAGCAGCGCCGCCAGCGCCGGCACGGCCTCGCGCGTGCCCACGCGCGCCAGTTCCCGGCAGGCATCGGCCTTTTCTTTCTGCGAGGATTCCGCCTTCAGAACGGCGATCAGGCTGGCCTCGGTGCGTTTGGCGTCCTGGGCAAGGAGGGTGGCGCCGGCCACAAGCGCGGCGCTCAGGATGAGGGTGATCTTGGTCAACATAGGGGGGTCTTTCTTTGGCTTGGAGCAGGGTTGGCGCCGGCGGTTAGAAGCTGTAGGGAGCGCGCATGGCCCGCGAACGCAGGCGATTGGCCTCCGCGTCGCCGATGAACTCCTCCTTCACCGGGTCGAACTTCATGTCGCGCTTGAGCCACATGCAGATGTTGGCGGCGTGCACCGTGCTCATGGAACGGTGCATCATGACGGGGGTGGCAATGGTCTGGCGGCGGGACTTGATGCAGTCGAAGAGGTCGCGCACGTGGCTCATGGGCCGGCGGGTGCGCTCGATGTAATCGCGCACGATCCGGGTGAAATCCCCCATCCATGCCGGATTCGAAACCTCCGGCTTGGAGTAGCCGTCGGCCACGGACACCCAGCCCTCGGTTCCCTCGTAGCACACGCCGCAGGAGCCTTTCCAGCCGCGGGCCGAGCCTTCCCAGCCGCCCCGGTTCAGGATCATCCGGATGCCGTTGCCGAATTGGGTGACCATGCCGTCGCCCGAGTCGTTCTTCACGTACTGGTATTCGATGGCGCTGGTGTCGGCGGCGCCGATGGCCACCTGGCACTGGGCGAAGGTGTGCGCGCCCCACTCCCCGATGCAGCTCGTATGGAAATCGTAATGGCCGCGCCAGCCCCCCCGGACATAGGCGGCGTTGTAGGGCCGCCACGGGCATGGTCCCAGCCACTGGTCCCAATCCACCTCTTCTTTGGGCGGTTCCGGCTCGCCGGCCAGCCAGGCGTGGCTCATCTCCGCCGCGTCCCACGGCGCGATGTGCGCCCGCACCGTGTGAACCTTGCCCAGGTAGCCCAGCCGCAGCAGTTCGTTGGCGAAAGTGAAGTTGGCCTCGCTGAGGCGCTGGGTGCCGGTCTGATAGACGCGGCCGTAACGCCGGGCCGTCTCGACCACCTTTTGCCCTTCGGCGATGGTCATCGAGGAGGGTTTCTCCGAATACACGTCCTTGCCCGAGCGCATCGCCCAGGTGGCCGCCAGCGCATGCCAGCGATCGCCCGTGGCGATCAGCACCCCGTCGATGTCCGTGCGCGCCGCCAGGAACTCCCGGATGTCCGGATACATTTTGCAGTCCTGGTTGCCGTAGCGGCTGTCGATCGTCTGCTTGACCTTCTCGCGCTGGGCTTTCTTGGCGTCGCAAATGGCCACGAATTGCACATCCGGCTCGGGCAGCATCCAGCCCAGCACCCCGGAGCCGCGCCCGCCAATGCCCAGGCCGGCCATGACGATGCGCTCGCTGGGCGGGGCCTTGCCATCGCGGCCCAGCGCCGTTCCGGGAATCAGGCTGGGCGCCGCGGCCACCCCGGCGGCCAGCGCCGCCCGTTTCAAAAAGTGCCGCCGGTTGACCCGGACGCTCGCCGGGGCCGCAAGGGGGGGCAATGGAGATTTCGCAGGCGTGCGAACCGATGAAGCAAAGACGTGTTGTCGCATGGGCTTTTCCAAACAAGGAACAGACGAAAAGCAGGCCGGTTTATTCACCCTTCCTCGTCGGGCTCAACGGCGCTTCAGGGTCTGCCGGACCTGGAGTTGGGCCACCAGCTTCTTGTCGCCGCCCCGGCGCCAGTAGGTCAGCACCCCCCAGGCGTTGCCGGCCACGCTGGCGAGGCTGGCGGGCACGTGCCACAGCCAGCGCCAGTCGCCGTCGCGCCACCACCCGCGCGCGGCGTGCCAGGCCGGCCCCGCCACGGTCACGCAATAGAGCGCCGCCGCCCACAGGGGCACGGGCGGCCGCTCCTTCATCCAGTTGGTGGTCGTCTCCTCCTGCACGCGCAGAAAATGCACGGTGGCGCGCCGCCGCTTCTGCACGAACCCCCGCAGGGTTTGCACATAGTAGTGATGCACGCCCCGCCCGCGGATGCGCAGCCACTCGCGCTGACCCGCCCGCATGAGGTGAAGCGGGACATGGGTGTCCTGAAAATGCTCGTTGGCTTTGACGGACTCCAGGTCGGCCCTTCGAAAAACGAAGCCGTTTGCGCCCAGAGGGTAGGACAGCGAGCCCGCGGGCAGGGTCCAGCGCTCGACCTCCTCCTCCCGCGCCACCAGTTGCGGGTTGGCGCTCATCAGCCAGCAGACCGGGTCGCTGATGTGCAGCCGGTGGGTCAGGTAGGCGCAGAAGGAACTCATCCTGGGCGAGGGGAGATAATAGGCCTCGACTCCGAAGGCCTGCGGGTGTTGCGCCAGCGCGTTCACGGCCCGCTCGATGTAGTCCGGGTGGCTGAGCTCGTTGTCCGCGTCCACGAACACGACGTACTCGCCGCGGGCCTGGCGCAACGCCAGCCGCTTGCCTTCCTCCATGTTCTTCCCGTCGTCGTCGATCACCCGGGCCCCATGCCGCGCCGCGATCTCCCGGGTGCGGTCCGTCGAGTGCGCGTCGGCCAGCAGGATTTCGCAGCTCTCGCGCGGGCAGGTTTGGCGCGCGATCGAGGCCAGGCAGTTCTCCAAGAGGGCCTCCGCGTTGAGCGTCGGCATGATGAAGCTGATCTTGATTTGCGGCGAAGACATGGCTAGGGCAGCGCCTCGCTCAGGGCGGCAAAAACCTCCTCGACCTTGACCGAAGCCATGCAGGCCTCCAGGTGCTCGCGGCTGCCGCGGATCGGCCCGCCATCGTAGCGGTAATACTCGAGGTTGCGGCCGTTGACCATCGGGTTGCGCACCAGGCGGTAGCGGGTGCGCCAGGGGAGATTGGTTGGGTTC
>JAKLEJ010000287.1 GCA_022711695.1 Verrucomicrobiota bacterium
GGAATGAGCGAGTTCATGGGCAGAACGTCAGAGGTTCCCAGGCAGTCGGACCTCGTGAACGCCTGTGCCGTTTTCGGGAGGGAAGACGGCGCGCCCGCGGTCCAGGCGCACGCCCTGGGCAATGTCCTCCGCGATCAGGATGGCCCCGTCCATATCGACGTAATCGAGCAGGGGCAGCAGTTGGCCGATGGCGCTGATGCCGATGGTGGACTCGGCCATGCAGCCGACCATGACCTTGAGGCCCAACTCGCGGGCCTGGCGGATCATCCGCCGGGCCGGGGTCAGCCCGCCCGCCTTCGTCAGCTTGATGTTGATGCCGTGAAAGTGCCCGGCGCATCGCGGGACATCCTCCTCCACCAGGCAGCTTTCGTCGGCGATGACCGGGAGGGCGCTGCGCGCGTAAAGACGCTTCATGCCCTCCCAATCGCCTGCCGGAAGCGGCTGCTCGATGAACTCGACCCCCAGGGCCTTGAGTTCCGGGGCAATCGCCAGGGCCTGGTCCACACTCCAGGCGGTGTTGGCGTCCACGCGGAAGATGGCCGGCGTGTGCCGCCGCAGCTCGCGCACGATGGCCACGTCATCCGGAGTGCCCAGCTTGATCTTGTAGATGGGCCAGCCGTCGAACTCGCGCATCTTGGCGACCATTCGGTCAACCGTGTCGATCCCAATGGTGTAATTGCTGAGGGGCAGGTTCCGCAGCTCCAGCCCCCAGAGCTTCCAGACCGGCTGGCCGAGTTTCTTGCCCCAGAGATCATGGAGCGCCTGGTCCAGCGCGCAGAGGGCAAAGCGATTCTGGCCCAGGACGGGCAGGAGCCGCTGCCAGAGCGCCGACGGATCGTCGCAGACGGCAGCCTCGATCTGCGGACGAGCCGCTTCCAGGGCCTGGCGCATCGAAGCGGCGGTAAACTCCTTGTAAGCGTGCGAGGACGCGCCCTCGCCGTAGCCACGCCAGGGGTCTTCGCGCAACTCGACCACCAGGTTCTCTTGAACCACCGTGGTGCCGTGAGAGATGGTAAACGGGTGCCGCATGGGCAGGGCGACGTCGTGAAGGAGAAGTTCCATGGCGGGTATTATGGGAAGATGGATTGGATGGTTCGAGGCAGAATGGGGCGCAAAAGAAGGCGTGTTTCAACGCCGGCGCAAGATCATGTTGGCCATGTTCACGCTGTGAGGCCGGCCGCCCCGGCCCGGCAGAAAGACGAGGTGCTCGTCCGCATACATTCCGGGCGGGAGCGCAAACACGTGCCGGTTCACCGGCGTCAGCCGGTAGTCCACCATGTTTTCGGTCATGGCATAGAGGTGGCCGTGCCGCGCACTGATCACAATCGGGATGAGGGCGGGACCGTAGCTGCCGAGGCAGGACTCCCACTCGCGCGGCAGAGGGGGCGGGACCGCGGGCACGCGCGAAAACCGCTGCGGTCCCATGGCAAACCCGGTGACACGCCCGCCCGGGTCCCGTTCGAAAACCACCGGCACGGCATCGTTGATGCGGCTGTCGGCCAGGAATCGCAGAGGCCCCAGCGGGGTCAGGCGGGTCGGCTGGCCGGAAATATTCGCCTGGAGCGCGGCTCCGGCCAACTCGAGATGCGCCCAATAGCTCTGGGACTCGTAATCGCCGGCGAGGGCGCGCAGGTCTTCCGGCGACACGACCACCGACGCGGGCGGGGCAGGCGGCCTTTCGCCCAGTTTGGCCTCGATCAGGAGCGAGAGGCCCAGGTTGGCCAGGCGGCCAATCCGGCCATTCACAATGTCCTCGTTGCCCAGAACGACCACGCCCAAGCGGACCCCGGGCAGCAACACCAGCGAGGAGGAGCAGCCATAAACGGCGCCATTGTGGCTGACGCTCTTGTGACCCTGGAACTGTCCCACGGCGAAACCGAGCCCGAACCCGTTGGTGTCGCCGGTCAATTGGACGCTGAACATCCGCGCCAGCGAACCGGCTTCAAGAATGCGTCCAGCCGGGGCCTGGCCCGCCGCCGCCAGCATCGAGACGAAGCGCGCCAGGTCGCCCGCCGTGGTGAAGAGATTGCCGGCGGGGATCGTTCCCAAATCGAAGACCGGGGTCCGACGGTGGGTGAAGCCCCCGCGGCCGTCCGCCACCCGCATGCCGTAGGGCGCGAGGCGCTGGCGGGGAACCTCCCGCAACAACCAGGCCGAGTTGGTCATGCCCAGCGGCCCGAGCAGACGGTTCCGCTGGTAATCCGGGAAGGACAGGCCGGAAACGAGTTCGATCACGCGCCCGGCTACGCTCGGCCCCACGTTCGAGTAGCGCGTTTTCGAGTTGGGCGGGTTCACGAGCACACACTGCGTCACGCTCTGGACGGTGCGCCGCAATCCGGGTTGGTCCAAGTCCAGGTATCCGCCCACAGGCGATTCCCGGACCATCCCGGAGCGGTGGCAGAGCAACTGGCGCAGGGTCACCGCGTTCGTAAACGGGTTGACCGGCAACAGGCCGTGTCCGTAACGCTCCACCGGAGCGTCCAAATCCACTCGGCCGGCCTCGACCAACTGCATCACGGCGACAGCCGTGAAGAGCTTCGAGATGGAACCGCAGCGAAAGACACTGTCGCGTCGCGCCTCCCCAAAGCCGGCCTCGAACACAATCCGCTGGTCGTCCACCAGCGCCACGGCGACGCCGCCGATGGCCCAGTCGGCCATCTCGGCCCGGACGGCGGCCTTGAAACGTTCAATGGCCCCGGCATAATCGGGCGGGGCGGCCGCGGCCGCCGGGGAGCTGGGCGAAACCAACAGGCAGGCCACGGTCAGGCCCAGACGCATCGCGGCCGCCCGGACGTTATGCTCCAGGGAGGCACGCTTGGAGGGATGTTGGGCTAATCGCATGGCGGGATTCCTGGAACTCAGATCATGGGTTTGAGGGCCGAAAGCAGATCCTCGATCATCGCAGGGGTGTGCAGGGCGCAAACGGCAAAACGCAGGACGCCTTCGGGGCCCAGGCCGGAATACGCGGCCACATAAGGCACAAGAAAACCCGCCGCCTTCAGTCCGTCGTGAATCTGGCGCATGTGCGAGGCGCGGCCGATCTCGACGCTGAAGTTGGCGGCGGGCCCGTCATCAACCTCAAGTCCCAGGGCGCGCAACCCCTGGCGCAACTGCCGGATGTTGGCGCGCAACTGGCGCCGCAGTTCCGGTTGCTGCCGCACGATCTCGAGCGCCGCCGCCGAAACCCCGGCGTCCGCCGAACTGGGCGCGCTGGCGCCGTCGTAATAGTGTGAAGCGGCGCGGACCTCGCGCACGAAGGCGCACGAGCCGGGGACAATGCCGCCAAAACCGCCGAGAGCCTTGGCCAGGGTGCCGCAAACGAACCGCGCCACCGCCGCGTCCGGCGAGGGCGAGTTCACCCGCCCGTCCCAGAACCCAAAATGCTCCCAGACTCCCCTGCCCTGCTCCCCGAGCACGCCAAAGCCGTGCGCATCGTCCAGATGAAGAGCGGAGGGCGCCCAGTTCTGAAGGACGCGCAAATATTCCGGAACCGGCGCAAGTCGTCCCGAGACCGAGAACACCCCATCCGAGAGCACCAGCGGAAACTGGCCGCGCCGCAGGCGTTTCTTCAGACGGGCCTCGAGATCCTCAGCGGAGCGATGGCGGAAGGTTTCCACCGGTTTGCCCAGCAACCGCGCCGCCTCTTGCAGGCAATAGTGCGACGCCTCGTCTGCCAGCACCAGGTCGGCCCCCCGGCCGCGAGCCTGCAGCAGCACATGGTTGGCCGCGTAGCCCGAGGAAAAGTAGAAAGCCTCCTCGCTGCCAAAGAAATCCGCGGCCCGGCGTTCGACGAGCAGAGTGAGAGGATTGTTGCCAAAGCCGCTGCGGGAGGTGGCCGTGTGGACGCCATAGCGCTGGAGCGCCTCCCGGCCTGCCTCGACCACGGCTGGATGCCCCGCCAAACCCAGGTAACCGGTGCCGGCAAAATACACATACCGCCGTCCGTCAATCGCAGTGATCGGTCCAGGCGGACCTTCCATGACTGGCGCAGGGCGAGCAGGGGCGTTCATAGCCGCGGCGAGACTACAGAGACAGGCCTTCTATTGACAAACCCGAATCGGCGACTTGGATCCGCGCTCCCCGTCAGGCAGGTCGGCGAGGTTTGCCGGTTCAAGGCGCTCAAGTGCCCGAAAGCGCGTTCGTCAGGTGGACTCGGACGTTCCGGTGTGCAGGCCACAAAGCCCCGGCCTGCCCCTGCGGCTCATTCCTCCTTCTTCGATTTGCCGGCGTTTCTGGGAGGGCGTTGCAGGCTCTTGCGAAGCGCCTGGAGTTCTTCCCGAAGGCTCTCCAGTTCCTCACGAATCGCCGCCGCCTGGCAATCCTGTTGCGCCAGCCTGTCGATGACCCAGCTCTCGAACAGTCGCGCTTCGAACGCGGCGCTCGCTCCGACGCCCCCGGCCCGCTGCTGGTCCTGGACGGCGCTTCGGACTGCGCTCAGGTCGTCGATCAACGCCTTGACGCTGCGTTTCATCCGTGACTCGTATTTTTGCTTCATGGCACGAACGGCCTCTTCATCCGGCGAGGGTATGGGAAACTGGTTGCGGTGTCGAGGTTTGGCGGCGCCGCCAACCAGACCGCCCCTTCCGCAGGCCGCCCACACTGTGGACGTCCGGCGCCTCCTGTCGATCGTTCGCTGGCGGGTGAAGCGCCCTCGGAAGGCCGGCGTGAGGCCATACACCCGCGCCAAAGACGGTTCGGCCTGAATTCCGTTGTTGCGACGCGGGCGCCAACCGTGTTAGCTCAGGGCCACAAGCACGCACAAGCGCCTATGGGGACTGTAAACATCGACGCCATCGTGTTCGGCGTCTATCTTGCGGCCGTCGCGGCGGTGGGCGTTCTCGCGTCGCGGAAGGAGAAGGAGTCGGACGATTACTTCCTGGCCAGCCGCAGCCTCACCTGGTGGACCCTCCTTTCTTCGGTCATTTGTTCCAAAAGAAAGGGCAGTTGAATCCTGCACGCGAGAGGCATCGAAGCTGCCCCTGAGCCCTCTAGAACCTCCAGTCCATCAGCCCTCATGCACCTTGCATGGCCGCGCATCTCATTTTG
>JAKLEJ010000288.1 GCA_022711695.1 Verrucomicrobiota bacterium
CAGGCGGCCGGCGGCATCTACCATCTCAAGGACAAGATCACCACCCCGGACGTGCTGACGGCGCACTTCGAGTTCGACCGATGCCCGGTCACCTGGCGCCATCGCATTTACGGCGCCGAGGAATACACGCCCGAGGTCGCCAACGGCATCTTCTTCTACTGCGAAAAGGAGACGCTCTTCGTCACGGACGACCGCTGGGTGGTCATTCCGCGCGGCAAGAACAAGGAGCGGATCGCGCATGAATCCAAGAGCGACGCCGGCGGCGCACACATGGCGGAGTTCCTGGCGGCGGTGCGGTCGGGCAAACCGCCGTCCTGCCCCCCGGCCGAGGCGCACCTCTCGACCACGGCGGTCAAGCTGGCGATGATCTCCTACGACACGGGGGCGAAGATCGCCTGGGACGCCGCCACCGAAACCATCGTGGGCAACCGGACTGCCAGCCGGCTTCTGAAACGCGAGTACCGGGCGCCCTGGCGGCATCCGGACCGCGGCTGAGCGGTTGGGGGCGGCGGCGGATCGCCGCCGACCCGCGCCACGCCCGGCGTTTTCGGGTATCATCATGGCCGGCAAGCCAGCCACAACTGAAGAGCGCTTCATGAAACGGGCGCTGGCCCTGGCGCGCCGCGCCCGGGGCTTGACCTCCCCCAATCCCATGGTGGGCGCCGTCCTGACACAAGGCGGCGAGGTGCTGGGCGAGGGCTGGCATCGCCGCGCCGGCGAAGCGCACGCGGAAGTCTTGGCGCTGGAGGACGCCCAGCGCCGGGGCTGCCGCAACCTGGCTGGGGCCACGCTCTACGTCACCCTGGAACCCTGCTGCACCCAGGGCCGGACTCCGCCCTGCACCGAGGCGCTCATTCACGCGGGCCTGAAGCGGGTGGTCGTGGGCGCGATCGATCCCAATCCCCGCCACGGCGGGGAAGGTCTGGCCATTCTCCGGCGGGCCGGGATCGAGGTGTTGTGCGGGGTTTTGGGGCCCCAGGCGGAGGCGCTCAACGCGGCCTTCAATTATTGGATCGTCCACCGCCGCCCGTGGGTCACCGTGAAAGCCGCCATGACCCTCGATGGGAAGATCGCCACGGCGACCGGCGAATCCAAGTGGATCACGGGACCGCAGGCGCGGGCCGCGGCCATGCGCCTGCGCCTCGAGAGCGACGCCATCCTGGCTGGCGTCAACACCATTCTGGCCGATGACCCGGCCCTGACGTTCCGGGGCCGGCAGGCCCCGAGGAAGGTCCTGCGGCGGATCGTCCTCGATTCGCGGGCTCGAACCCCGCTGCGGTCCCGGGTGGTGGCGGATGAGCATGCCGCCCTGACCACCCTGGTGGTGACACGCCGCGCGCCGCGGGCGCGGGTCAGCGCCCTGCAGCAGCGCGTCCGGGTGGTGACGGCGCCCACCCGGGAAGGCCGGGTGGACTTGGAGTGGGTGCTGGATTGGCTGGGGGCCGAAGAGGCGACCAGCCTGCTGGTGGAGGGAGGCGGAGAGATCAACGCCTCTTTCCTGCTAAGGGGCCTGGCCCACCGCATCGCGTTCTTCTACGCCCCCAGGATTCTGGGCGGCGCCACCGCCTTGAAGGCGGTAGGTGGACGAGGCCTGCCCACGTTGGCGGGTGCGCTTCGGTTGGCTGACGTCGGCTGGCGGCAATTGGGCTGCGACCTGCTTCTGACCGCGCGCGTGGCCCCTCTCCAGGGCGGCGGTTTCCGCACAGGCGTCTGAGCGAGCCGCTACGCGTCCGATCCGGGCTGCCGCCGCTCCGCCTCCGGGGCGTTCAGCGCGGATTCCGGGCGGGTTGAATCCGCTTGCCACCGCGCGCCTTCGGCGGGCAACCTGAACCCGCTATGTTCACAGGCATCGTTGAAGAGACGGGGACGATCGAAAAGATCCAGCCCACCGCGAAATCGATCCAACTGACCGTGCGCGCGCGGGTTTGCGGCCGCGGCACAAAGGTGGGAGCCAGCGTGGCGGTGAACGGCTGCTGTCTGACGGTGGTCAAGGCCCAGGCCCAGGGCCGGGACAAACTCCTGCGGTTTGATTTGCTCATGGAGACCTGGAACCGGACGAACCTGAGCTCGGCGCAAGTGGGCTCGAAGGTGAACCTGGAGCGGCCGGTGGCGGCGACCGGCCAGTTTGGCGGGCATTTCGTGACCGGGCACATCGATGGCACGGGCCGCATCATCCGCTGGGAACGAGCCGGGCAGGATCACGTGCTGGACATCTCGGCGCCGCCCGAGGTGATGCGCTACGTGGTGTTCAAGGGCTCGATGGCGGTGGACGGCATCAGCCTGACGGTGGCCGACCTGCTGCCGCGAAATAAGGGCTTCCGCATCTGGATCATCCCGCACACCTTCGACGTGACCGCGCTCCACACCCAGAAGGTGGGAGACCGCGTGAACCTGGAGGCGGACATCCTGGGCAAGTACGTGGAGAAGTTCCTCGCCGGCACACGCCCTCGCCGATAAGGCGGGCGCCACACGAAGACATCAGGAGACGGCGAGCCGCCCGACCATCGGCGGACCGGGTCAACGTCTCGACCGCCAGACGCCCCGAGGAGCATCGAAGCGGCGGTCAGGACGGCGCGGCGGGAAGGGTGAAGAAGAACGATGCCCCGCGCCCCGGCACGCTTTCGACCCAGACTTCGCCGCCGTGGCTTTGCACGATGTGTTTGACAATGGCCAGCCCCAGGCCGGTGCCGCCGGTATCGCGCGAGCGGGCCTTGTCCAGGCGGTAGAACCGCTCGAAGATGCGTTCGCGCGCCTCCGCCGGAATGCCGGGGCCGTCATCGGCCACACAGAGCTGGACCTTGTCGCCATTCCCATCGCGGCCGCGCAGGACGACGCAGCCGCCGGGACGGCCATACTTGATGGCGTTGTCCAGGAGGTTGAAAAACACCTGCTGCAGCCGGTCCCGATCGGCCCGCGCACGGAGCGAAGAAGGAACCTCGTTGACCAGGGCGACATTGCGGCGGGCGGCGCGTTCCTGGAACTCCTCGATCAGCCGGGCGGCAAAACTCCGGAGATCGAGTGCGCCGAGCTTGAGGTCCACCTGCCCGGATTCCAGCCGGGAGATGGTGAGCAGGTCCTCGATGAGGTTGGTCAGGCGGTTGGCATGCACCTCGATCTTTTGCAGGAAGCGGACCGAATGGTCCGGGTCGTCCTTGGCGCCGCCCAGCAGCGTTTCGGCATACCCCTTGATCAGCGAGAGCGGGGTGCGCAACTCATGGCTGACGTTTGCCACAAACTCGCGGCGGTTATTCTCCAACTGGCGGATGCGGGTCAGATCGTGAAAGACGAGAATGGCCCCCCGCGGAACGCCCTCGCGGTCCAACACGGACGCGGCATTGACCTCGATGAAACGGCGGTTGCCGCCGTTCAACTCGATCTCGCAGGAGAGGACCTGCCGGGTGCTGGAGAGGCGCTCGACGAGGGCGGCCAGCTCCGGGTGGCGGAGGGCTTCGACGATGGTCAGGCCGCGCACATCCAGGTTAAGCCTGAACTGGCGCTCGACGGACTGGTTGACCAATTGGACACGTCCGGCGGAGTCCAGGAGGATGACCCCCTCGACCATGCTGTTGAACAAGGTCTGGATCTGCGCGCGGGCTTGAAAGGCCGCCTGAAGGTGGCGCTCCTCAGCCTCCGCCAGGGCCCCGCGCAAGCGCCGCAGCTCGCCGTCCTTGCCGCGGAAAACCTGCCACCAGCGGAAGTGCAGCGCCGCCAGGATCAGCGCCGCCGCGACGAGGAGAAAGGTCCACATGCGAAGCCTTTACTAAGCCGGGCCCTTCGCGAGGCGAGCGGGAATCCGGCGCGGAAACCCGCCTCTTGGCGCCTGCCCCAGGGTCTCCCTGCCTGGTGTGTATCGTCTGGCTCTCATCGCATCCAAACCCTCGCGTGAAGAACGGGTCGGCAGGCGGAAAGGCCGCTGCTCCTTTCCCCAGGCGCAACCGCTGCCCGCGACCGCCTTCGGGCGGCGCACGCCGCTGCCGCCGCTGCAAACATGTTACGGTTCGGCAAAACGGTATCCCACACCACGCACCGTTTCAAGATGCCGGGCGGCCTTGCCGATCTTTTCGCGCACGCGCCGCATGTGGGTGTCCACCGTGCGGGTGTCGATCAGGCTGTCGTATTCCCAGACGTCGCGCAGGAGCTGGTCGCGGGACTGGACCCGGCCGCGGCGCTGGGCCAGGACGGTCAGGAGCTTGAATTCGGTGGCGGTGAGCTCGACGCGCTTGCCGGCGACCAAGACCTCGTGGCGTGGCAGATCGATGACCAGGTCGCCCAACTGAATCCGGGCGGTCTTGTCTTCCGCGGTCTCCCCCTTGCGGCGCAGAAGACCCTTCACCCGCAGGACCAGTTCCCGTGGGCTGAACGGCTTGGTCACGTAGTCGTCGGCCCCCAGTTCCAGGCCCAGCACCCGGTCAATCTCAGCCGCCTTGGCCGTGAGCATGACGATGGGCATCCGGGCGGTGGCCGGGTCTTTGCGCAGCAGCTTGCAGACTTCCAGACCGTCGATCTCCGGCAGCATCACGTCCAGGATAATCAGCTCGGGAAGCAGCGAGCGGGCCTTCTTGAGGGCGGATTCGCCGTCCATGGCCGTAGCCACCTCGAAGCCAGCGCTCTTCAGGTTGAACTCGATCAGCTCCAGGGCATCGGGCTCGTCATCTACAACCAGGATTCGATTGCTCATAGTCCGCAAAAGGCATTCTGGAGGAGCCGCGGACGAAACGCCAGCCCGATCCTGGCCAACGCGTCCTCATCCGTAGCGTCCCTCGATGTACTCGGCCGTCTTCGGGTTCCGGGGCTTCAGGAACAAATCGGTGGTCACGCCGTGTTCGATCAGCTCGCCCATGAGCATGAAAATGCACTCGTCGCTGGCGCGACGGGCCTGGGCCATGTTATGGGTGACAATGACGATGGTATAACGGCCCTTGAGCGCGAACATGAGCTCCTCGATGGCCCGGGTGCCTTCGACGTCGAGGGCCGAGCAGGGCTCGTCCATCAGGATGATCTCGGGCTTGAGCGGGAGCAGGCGGGCGATGCAGAGCTTTT
>JAKLEJ010000289.1 GCA_022711695.1 Verrucomicrobiota bacterium
GCGGGTCTCTCCGTTCGCCGGCCACCGGCGGATCTCCCCGTTCCTCCTCGATGGGGCGACACCGCAACGGGCCAATGGACGTCCGTCCGGAGAGGTTTTGGAGGGAGGCGTTCCAGCGGGCGCGCGTGCAGGAGGGCGCGCCAGATGTGCCGGCCGGGAGCGGAGCAGTGTGGAACGCTCCCGGCCGGCGCTGAAGGCGCCTCAGGCGAAACGCGGAGGGGGAATGGGGGGCGCTTCGTTACGGGCGCCAGGCAGGAAGGGAGCGTCAGGCGACACTCCCGGCATAGGCGGGTGTACCAGTCGAAAGTCAGTCGGCGGCGGGAACAGTTTCAGATCGGCGGCGGCCGGGGCGGTTTGCTTGGGCTTCTGGCGGTCCTGGGCTTTTCCGGCGTCGATCGCATGACACAGCTTGCAGGGGTGCTGGCCGTCGAAGGTCATGACCAGGGCCCGGGTCAGGCTGTTGTGCCGCGAGAACTCGATCGCCATGCTCACCCAGGCCCCCGATTGAAGGAGCGCCCAGGGATTGACAAGCGACAAGACCAGCGCCAGGGCCAGGACCACCCTGGGCCATCGGCGACCGTCCGGTTTTGCGCCTGTCGTTCTCACAACGGCGCCACGATGGACCCGCGCGAAGAAATCGGAAATCGGGCGAATGCTGAATCGGTCCTAGGGGAAAACCCTAGCCGGCGTCGCCGAAACTGGAGAATCGCAGGGCGAAATGCATGAGCGCCGGCGCGTCCTTCAGATGAAGCCTGCGCTTGAGGTGCTCGCGGTGGGAATCGACGGTGCGCGGGCTCATGCCCAGGCGCTCGGCAATCTGCCGGGTGCCCAGCCCCTTGCCGAGAAGCTGCAGCACCTCGAGCTGGCGCCCGCTCAGCCCTTGCGCGGGCGCGGGCGGCGCCTCCGGAGCGGGGGGCGACAAAGCCGCGAGGCGGGCGTCGCCCGACGCCGGCTGGGGGTCTCGCGACCTGCCCTGAAGCTGGCGGATCGTCTCCAGGACCCGCTCGCCGCCCTGCTCCTTGGGAACGAAGGCATCGGCCCCGGCCTGCAGCGCCTGCGACACAAAGACCGCCTCGTTGTGCATCGAGAAAACCAGGATCCTCATCTTGCGGTTGCCGGCGCGCAGCCGCCGAATCAACTCCAGGCCGCTGCCCTCCTTGAGCGAGAGGTCCACCACCGCCACATCGGGCCTGAGGCTGGCGATGCCTTGCCAGGCTTCCGAAGCCCCTTCAGCCTCGCCGCACACCTCGAGGTCACGTTCCAGGCTGAAAAGCACCTGAAATCCCCGGCGCACGATCGGGTGATCGTCCACCAGGAACACGCGCGTCTTCCGGCGCCCCGTCGAATCCGCAATCTGTTTGTGCCCAGCCATGGTCGTTTGGCAGTTCGCCTGGAAAAGGATGGAGAGAATCGAGGCCGGCCGGCAATCGGGGTTTCTCCGAAAGGCCCCACGGGGATTTTCGGAATGCGGCCGGGGTCGCTCATAGCGCGAAGGCGCCGCCCGAGAAGGCCCAGACCTCGGCGGCGCGCCAGGGCGGGAACGCCTACGATTTGCGGCTGCGATTCACCCAGTTGAAGGCGTAGCTGGTCAACTCGGTGGCGCTGGTCAGGCCCAGCTTGGCCTTGATGTGCTCGCGATAGGACTCGATGGTCTTGACGCTCAGGTGGAGCTTCTCGGCGATGGCCCGGGTGCCGAGGCCGCTGCCGATCATCTGGAGCACCTCCAGCTCGCGGTCGCTCAGCCGCTCGATCGAGGGGCCCGCCGAGTCCGAACCCGGCGCGCCCAGGGTGTCCAGCAGGCGGCTGGCCACGGTCGGGCTGACGTACTTTTTGCCCTGGAGGATCAGGCGCAAGGCTTCCACGGCTTTCTCGGTGCCCTCCTCCTTGGTGATGTAGCCGTGGGCTCCGTTGCGCAACACCCGCTCGGCAAAATAGAGCTCGTCGTGCATCGAGAACACCAGCAGCTTGGCCTTGGGACAGACCCGCCGCAGGTCCTTGATCAGGTCCAGCCCGCTGCTGGCCTTGAGCGTCAGGTCCAGAATCACCGCATCGGGCTGGGCCGCCGGGATCTTCTCGAGGGCTTCGCGGGCGCTCTCGGCCTCGCCGCACACGGTCATGTGGGGCTCGACGCTGAGCATGAATTGCAGCCCGCGGCGCACGATGGGATGATCGTCCACGAGGAAGATGCGCGTCTTTTTGGCGGCCTGCGTTTTGGGTGTGGCCATAAGCTCAAAGTCTCGCTGCGTTAACGGAGAGTGTGCAGGGGGAGCCGGCAGGAGATCAAGACGCCTTTGCCGGCGCGCGAGCGCACCTCCAGCCGGGCCCCCAGCACGTCGGCCCGGTATTGCATGGTGCGCAAGCCCATGCCCCGGGCTTTCTCGACTTCCCGGGGCAGCCCGCGGCCGTCGTCCCGCACCTGCAAAATCAGGGCGTCCTTGCCCGCCGTCAGCCGGATGCGGACGTTTCGGGCCTGGCCGTGGCGGACGGCGTTGTTCACCGCCTCCTGCACGATCCGGTAGAGATGCAGCGCCACGGTCTCGTCGCGAACGACGACCTCGCCACGGATGCTGGCCCGGCAATCCACCCGGAGCATCCGGGAGACGCTGCTGGCGTATTCTTCGAGGCTGCTGGCCAGCCCCAATTTGCCGAGGCCCACCGGGCAGAGCCCGCGGGCGATCGAGCGCGTCTGGGCGACGGCGTCGTTGATGCCCTGCACAAACTCGCGTGCGATCTCGGCCTCCGGAATGCCCTGCTGGCTCAGGGTGTTGGCCAGCCCTTTGCCCAGCAGCGCCAACCCGGTCAGGTGGCCCCCCAGCGAGTCGTGCAAATCCTGGCCGATGCGGTGGCGCTCTTCGTCGCCAATATCGAGGATGCGCTTTTCCAGTTGCTTGCGCTCGGTGATGTCGTGGACGATCGAGAAGAGCAGGCGGCGGCCGGCCACGTCCACCGGCGAGGAATGCACCTCGACGGTGCGGGTGGCGCCGCTGGCCAGCCGGTGGTGAAACACCCGGATCGCCGGATGGGCCGCCGCCGTCGGGCGCTGGCCCTCGGACAGCCCGGTTTCCAGGCTCAGATGCTCGATGCGCATCTCGCGCAGTTTCGAAACGCTGTGCCCATAGAACCGCGCCGCCGTCGGGTTCGCGTCCACGATTGCGCCCGTCTCCGGGTCAACCAGGAGCATGACCGCGGCATGGCTTTCGAACATCGAACGGAAGCGGAGCTCGCTGGCGCGCAGATCGGCCTCGACCCGGAACCGGTGCAGGGCCTCCCCCAGGAGCGGCGCCACCGACTCCAGGAAACTGAGAGTGGCCGGGACGAAGCGGCCGGGCCGCCGGTCGGCCACGTGAATAGCCCCCACGACCTGCCCGTGAAACCGCACCGGCACATGGGCCACGCTTTCGAAGCGGGCCTCGACGCAGGGCAGATGCGAGACGTCGGCCTCGGGCTGGTGAAGCCCCGAGACATGGCGCGACACCTGGTTGCAAACGAACGAGCCGAAGGCGGTGAGAGCGGCGGTGTCCTCGGCCCGGGGCCGACCCTGCAGGACGCGGACGCAGGCGCAGGCGTCGCCGTCCTGGCACAGCAGCCGCTCCTGTTCCAGAAAGTCGCGGCTGAGGCCGCGCGAGGCGGCGTAAGGCAGGCCCCGATCCTCGGCGATCAGGCGGACACCCACCGCCTGCACCCCGCACCACTTGCGCAGCAACGCCGTCACCGCGTCCAGGTACTCCTGCCGGGAAGGCCGGGTGGCGAAGACCTCGAGCAGGGTGTTGATCCCCTGCACGTGCTTCTCGGCTTCCTTGCGAACCTGAATCTCGGCCCGCAGGATCTCGACCGCTTGTTTCAGGTCAACGGTGCGATCCTCGACGCGCTGCTCGAGTTCGTCGCGAGCCCGGGTCAGCTCCTGCAGCAGGCGCTCGCGTTCCGTGACATCGTGCCAGGCGATCACCGCGCCGGTCACCCGGCCCTGGGTCGAGAGCGGAGCGGCGGAGGTCACCGTGAAGCGTTTCTGGCCCGCGGCGTCGGTGAAGGCAAAGCGCTCGCCCCGCACCACCTCGCCCCGCAAGGCCCGCCTCGAGGGAAACTTCGAGGGCGAAACCGGACGCCCGTCCGCGTGGGAGATCCCGACGCGACGCACGAATTCCTCGGGGCGCTGGCCGCTGGGGTCGAACCCGTAAGCCTCGATTACCGGCGGGTTGACCTCCACCGGGACGCCTTCCGCATTGTAAATCATCATGGCGTCGGTCATCGCTTCGAAGACCGTTTTCAGCTCGGCGGCGCGCCGGTCGGATTCCTCGCGAGCCTCGAGATGCTGCAGGGCCAGCGACGCCAGGGCTGCCAGTTGCGCCAGCAGCGCTTCGTCCTCGGCGGTGAAGTCGCCCTCCTGCCGGTCCGAGACCATGAGCAAGCCGCAGGCCGAACCGTCCAGGCCCATCAACCGCGCCCCCAGCAGCCCGCGCAACGGCGCATGGCCTTCCGGCAGACCCCACCAGGCCGGGTGACGCTCCAGTTCCTCGGCCGTGTACCGAATGGTGTGGCGCCCGTCAATCAGCTCCCGATACACCCCGCCGCGCTCGACCCGGAACGTGTCCCCTGGCGGGCAGACCGGCATGTTCTCCCCGCGCGACACCAACCCCACCCGGAACACGCCCTCCCGATAGCCGTGGCCGGAAATGCCCAGGCGGGCCCCCGTCAGGTCCCGGGCCGCCTGCACCACCGCGCCCAGGAGATCCTCGACCGTCCGTTGCGCGAGCATTTGCTGCGAAAGCCGAATCAACGCGTCTAAACGAGCCAGGTGCGCCTCGCGCTGGCGTTCCGCCAGGCGGCGCTCCAGTTCGCCGGCGGCCCGCACCGAGACCAGTTGCAGAATGGCCGTGGCCAGCGCCTCGTTGGCCAGGGGTCGGCGTCCGATCACGGCGATGAGGCCGATGGGCTGTCCCCGGGAATTCCACAGCGTGGCGCCCAGGTAGCTTTCCGCCCCCAACTCCTGCAGCACCACATCCTTGGGGAACAACCGGCGCACCTCCCGAGG
>JAKLEJ010000029.1 GCA_022711695.1 Verrucomicrobiota bacterium
GAGCCCGCAGGAAATTGACGAGGCCATCGGGCGGATCAATCGCGCCCTCGCAGGCGGCTGAGCGCCGCCGACGCGGCCGGGGTTCTCCCTCGCAGACGCAAACCCGACACCTCGCATGGATTGGGGGTCCCACACCCGCAGGGAGAGCCGACGCGCCGTCCCTTCTGCGGCAGCGGCGCCGTCAGGAGCGGCGTCCGCGGCGCGGTTGGACCCGGCGCGCAACCTGAGCTACGTGGACCCCGGCCTGCCTCGTCCTTCGGCGGCCTGCGTGCTGCGTCACTATGGCGCTTCCCTGGTCATCTACGGCGGGCTCCTCTTGCTGCTGCTGGCGAACCCCTGGTTCAGGGGCCTTCTGGACGTGTCCGCGGGAGGCTTTCAGGGCTGGCAGTACTATGTCTGGTATTTCCTGGCCTACGCGGTTCTTTCGCCGCCGATCCTGCTGGCGCTGCGCCCGCGCTCGCTGTGGAACTCCAAGAACGTGCTGATCCTGGGCTGGCTGGGGCGCGTGCTGCGTTGCGTGTTCCGGGGGCCCGGGAGCGTGCCGCCCGAGGCCTGGCGGCCCACCTTCAAGGAGAAGCACGCCTTCGTCTTTCTGTTGATCAAGCTGATCTATGGCCCGCTCATGCTCAACGGCGTGCTGGGCGAATGGGGCGGCTCCGCCCCGCTGCTGCTACAGTGGCAGCAGTCCCCCACCTGGATCAGCCGGATGGACGCCGCCTATGCCATCTTCGTCTGGGCGGTCTTTTTGCTCGACTCGGCCCTCTTCTGTTTTGGCTACCATGCCGAGGCCGGCTTCCTCAGGAACGAGGTCCGCTATGTGGAGACGACCCTCTTCGGCATCCTGGTGTGCATCCTCTGCTATCCGCCCTTCAATCACGTGACCGGGGTCTTCCTCGGCCCGTCCAACGACGACGTGAACATTCTGTTCCAGGGCAATCTGCATCATCCCCTGACCTGGATTCTCCGCGGGCTGGCCGTGCTGTCGCTTTTGCTTCTGAGCGCGGCCTCGTTTTCGCTTTTCACCAAGGCCAGCAACCTCACCAACCGCGGCATTGTGCAGTATGGCGCCTATCGCTGGATTCGGCACCCGGGCTACCTGGGCAAGAACCTGTTCTGGCTGCTCACGCTCCTGCCCGTCTTCCTGGCGTTCGATCTCTCCAACCCGCAGTTTCCGTGGAAGGACCACTGGCTCAACTGCCTGGGCCGCTTGTGCGGGTTTGCCGGCTGGTGCTCGATCTACGTGCTGCGCGCCCTCACCGAGGAGCGCCTGCTGCGCCAGGACCCGGATTACGTCGCTTACTGCCAGAAGGTGAAATACCGCTTCATCCCCGGGGTCTTTTGATCCGAGTGGCGGGGGAACGCAGGGGCGGCCAGTCGCCCCGCTCTTCCAAGCCTCAGTTTCGCCGCGTTTGTCAGTACCCCTGCCGGGCCAACTCCTGCTGAAGCTTCATCTGGAACTCCTCGATGTCCGCGGCCGGGGGACGGTAGCCCTTCTGTTTCATCCCCAGTCCCAGCCGGCCCATTTCATCCAGGTACCATGTGCCCGACTGTCCGTCGCTGAACGTTACTGAACCGCTGAGTGCGGCCCCGGGTTTGGCGAGGTGATCCACGGTGACTCGGACGCCGCCTGAGCCCGGCAAGGGCGCGTCTTCCGGCGGTGTGGAGGCGGGAGCCGCGGGGGCGGCAGGTGCGGCGGCGGCCGCCGGCGGCGGGGGCGGGGGCGGCGGGGGCGGGTCCTTGGGCATGATCTTCAGGTCGTCCACCAGGAACCGGACTTCCATGTAGGTTGGGCGCAGGCCAAACTCGGACTCGATGCGCTTCTGGATTTCGGAAAGCTTGAGGCCCTCGCCCAGCCAGGCGGCCACGCGTTGCTTTTGAGCGTCGTTCAGATTCATCGTTGCGATCCATTGGGCGCGAATGGCGCCGCACATTCAACCGAAAAATCTCAGTGGCTGCCGCCAAAGACGCTGTGGAAGATGGCTTCCTTGGTCTTCCAGATCAGGGCCATGGTCATGGCCACCGTCAAGAGGACGAAGAACCAGCCTCCCCAGTGGCTGGCGCGATCGACGAGGAACGACCAGGGCGGGTTCAGCCGCACGGGCCGGCCCAGGTGGTGGACGCCGATGCGCAGCAGGAGGGCGGCCAGGTTCAGCAGCAGCAGGGCTGTGCTCAGGCGCGTGAAGAGGACGGTCTCGTGGCGCAGGGTCTCGTCGGGCAGCATCGCGGTGAGGCGCCGCAGCAGCGGATTGAGCAGGAGCAGGAAGGTCAGGCCGGAAACGGCCATGAGCTCGACCATGGCGCCGTAGAACACATTGGAGGGCAGCCGGCTCCACCAGTAGAGGAAGGGGGAGAGGCCCAGATTCACCAGCGCCAGGACCCGGGCCCGTTCCAGGGCGCGAATCCAGACCGTTTCCTCGGGACGGAACCGGCCCAGGAGCAGCAGGCTGTAAACCAGCGCCCCGGTGGCCAGGACGGGCGGCAGAACCCCGAAAAGCCGGAGGAAATCCGCCTGCGAGGTCTGCACGCAAACCACCAGCGCGGCCGGCAGCCCCCAGAAGAGAACCGACAGCCCTCTCATCAGTTGGCCGAGCGACCGCAGCAATTCGGGGTTGGCCACTGGGTCTGACATGAGGGCGCGCCGGCCTTAGAAACTGAGGTAGGTGTAGTTCTTGAGCCCGCGCTCGTAATCGTCCAGCAGCCGCATGGCCTCGGACGGTTTCATGCGGTCGCTCTTGATGGCCTCGTCCACCTGGGCCTTCATCTGGCGCTTGAGTTCGTTTTCGTCGTACTGAACGTCCTGCAGGGCCTGGACGATGGTGGCCCCTTCGATGATCTCCTCGATGTAGTAGCCGGCCGGCTCGTCCGGGTCCAGGAACACGTGCGCCTCGTTGACGCGGCTGAAAAGGTTGTGCAGGTCGCCCATGATGTCCTGGTAGGCCCCCATCAGGAAGAAGCCCAGGTAATACGGTTCGCCGCCGTTGCCATTGCCGGCCAGGGCGTGCAGCGGCAGGGTGTCCCGCACATCCCGCAGATCGATGAACTTGTTGATCTGGCCATCCGAGTCGCAGGTGATATCGACCAGGGTGGCCTCGCGGTTGGGAGGCTCGTTGAGCCGGCTCACCGGCATGATCGGGAACAACTGCCCCAACGCCCAGTGGTCCAGCAGCGACTGGAACACCGAGAAATTGCACAGATACTGGTCGCCGAGGCTGTCCTCGAGCTTGCGGATTTCCTCCGGCACGTAGGCCTGTCCCCGGAAACTCTGGACCACCTGCTGGCTGATCTCCCAGTGCAGGCTCTCGATCTTGGCCTTGTCGGGCAGCTCCAGCAGCCCGAGCGTAAACATGTTCTGGGCGTCGTCTTTGCGCTCCAGGGCGTCGTGGTAGGCCTCCAGCTTGTTCAGCTTGGCCAGGTTGCGGCGGATGTCCAGCAGCTCCTTCACCAGCGGGTGCTCGTTTTCGCCGTAGGCGAATCCGGTCTCGGGCCGCAGCTTCTGGATGGCCCCGAAGACCTCCACGATCAGCACGCTGTGGTGCGCGACAATGGCGCGCCCGCTTTCGCTGACGATCCCCGGATGCGGCACTCCCTCCGCGTTGCAGACGTCGGCGATGTAATAGACGATGTCGTTGGTGTATTCCTGCAGCGTGTAGTTGGTCGAGGAATCGAAGGCCGACCGGCTGCCGTCGTAATCCACCCCCAGGCCCCCGCCCACATCGATGTAATCCAGGGCGAACCCCGACTTGTAGAGCTTGGCGTAGAAGCGGGAAATCTCCTGCACAGCCTTCTTGACCGTGAGGATGTCCGGCACCTGGGAGCCGATGTGAAAATGGAGCAGCTTGAAGCAGTGGCCGAGGTTCTCGGCCTTGAGCAGGTCGAGCGCCGCCAGCAGTTCGGCGGTGCTCAGGCCGAACTTGGCGTTCTCCCCGCCGCTTTCGGACCACTTGCCCGCCCCCTTGCACACCAGCCGCATCCGGATGCCGATGAGCGGCTCGATGCCCATCTGGCGCGAGAGGCTCAAGATCTGCCGCAGCTCCTCCAGCTTCTCCACCACCAGGATGACCTTCTTGCCCAGCTTGGTCCCCAGCAGGGCCATGCGGATGAACTCGGCGTCCTTGTAGCCGTTGCAAATGATGAGGCTCCCCACCTGGCTCTGCATGGCCAGGCCCGCGAAGAGCTCCGGCTTGCTCCCCACCTCCAGCCCGAAATCGTAGGGCCGGCCCGCGTCCAGGATTTCCTCCACCACCTCCCGGAGCTGGTTGACCTTGATGGGAAACACCCCCCGGAAGGCCCCCTGGTAGCTGTACTCCCGGATCGAGTTGCGGAAGGCCTCGTTGATCGCCTGCACCCGGTCCCGCAGAATGTCCTGAAACCGGATCAGCAGCGGGAACTTCAGCCCGCGCGCCCGGGCCTCCTCGATCACATCCACGATCTCCACGCTGGCCCCCGCCTCCTGCTGCGGCATGGCCACCACGTTGCCCGCCTCGTTGATGTCGAAGTATTTCGAGCCCCAGCGGTTGATGTTGTACAGGTTGCGCGCGGCCGGGATGTCCCAGGCCGGGGTTTCTGCGCCAGACTCACTCATGTTCTGATTGTCGAGAGCGCGGCCGGCTCGGCGCGCGCGGCCTGTATTCAACAAGGGCCGGAAAAAATATCAATCGCAGAGTTTGAGTCCCGCCGCCGCGCCGGGGCCCCGCAGGCGGCGGGCGGGCCCCGGCGTTATTTGTATTTAGAATCATTCTAACTCTTGACAAAATCCGCGCCTGTGCGACCGGTTCCTTAGAATGAAAAGCGAGAGAGCCACCCTCCCGGACCGGGAGCTGAACGACCGGCTGGCCGCCAGCGGGCTGCGGTTCACCGCCCAGCGGCAGCAGGTGCTGGCGGTGCTGCTGAAGAGGCGCGACCACCCCACCGCCGAGGAGGTCTTCATCCGCGCCAAGAGCCAGATGCCGGACATCTCCATGGCCACGGTCTATAACTGCCTGGACGCGCTGACGCAGTGCGGCCTGGTGCGGCAGGTCCACATGGACCGCGGGGCGGCCCGCTACTGCCCCAACATGTCCGATCATTCGCATTTCCGGTGCGAGGGCTGCGGACGGGTCCATGACATCGACCTGGCCAGCGAGGCCCTCCGCCCGCACCTGCCGCGCGGGTTCCAGGTGAGCCACAGCGAGGTCTCGCTGCACGGCCTTTGCGCCGACTGCGCCCGGAATTCCGCGGCCCGCTCCTCCGCCAAATGAACACGAACAACGACACCATCCAAGGCTTGGTCGGCGGCGATTACAAGTACGGCTTCGTCACCGATGTGGAGGCCGATGCCGTGGCTCCCGGGTTGAACGAGGGCGTGATCGCCGCCATCTCCCGGAAGAAGAACGAGCCCGGCTTCATGCTGGACTGGCGCCTCAAGGCCTACCGGCACTGGCTGACGCTCCAGGAGCCCCGCTGGGCCAACCTGCGCTACCCGCCGATCGACTACCAGTCGATCGTCTATTACTCGGCCCCGAAGAAGGCCGGGCAGGGGCCCAAGAGCCTCGCCGAGGTGGACCCCAAGCTCCTGGAGACCTACGAGCGCCTGGGCATTCCCCTCCACGAGCGCGAGCGGCTGGCCGGGGTGGCCGTGGACGCGGTGTTCGACAGCGTGTCGGTGGCCACGACCTTCCGGGAAAAGCTGGCCGAACTGGGGATCGTCTTCTGCTCGTTCTCCGAGGCGGTGCAGCAGCACCCGGACCTGGTCCGCAAATACCTGGGCACGGTGGTGCCCTACACGGACAACTATTTCGCCGCCCTGAACGCCGCGGTCTTCAGCGACGGCTCGTTCTGTTACATTCCCAAGGGCGTGCGCTGCCCGATGGAGCTCTCCACGTATTTCCGGATCAATGCGGCCAACACCGGCCAGTTCGAGCGCACCCTGATCGTGGCCGAGGAAGGCAGCCGGGTGAGCTACCTCGAGGGCTGCACCGCGCCGATGCGCGACGAGAACCAGCTTCATGCCGCGGTGGTGGAGCTGCTGGCGCTGGACCGGGCCGAGATCAAGTATTCCACGGTGCAGAATTGGTACCCGGGCGACGCCCAGGGGCGCGGCGGCATCTACAATTTTGTCACCAAGCGCGGCCTCTGCAAGGGGCGCGAGTCGAAGATCTCCTGGACGCAGGTCGAGACGGGCTCGGCCATCACCTGGAAATATCCGAGCTGCGTGCTGCTGGGGGAGAATTCGACGGGCGAGTTCTACTCCGTGGCGGTGACCAACCACTACCAGCAGGCCGACACCGGCACGAAGATGATCCACATCGGCCGCAACACCCGCAGCACCATTGTCTCGAAGGGCATTTCCGCCGGGCATGGCCAGAACAGCTATCGCGGGCTGGTGCGAATCCGCAAGTCCGCCGAGAACGCCCGGAACTTCTCGCAGTGCGACTCGCTGCTGCTGGGCGACCGCTGCGGGGCCCACACCTTCCCCTACCTCGAGGCGGCCAATCCCACCGCCCGCGTCGAGCACGAGGCCACCACCTCGAAGATCGGCGAGGACCAGATCTTCTACTGCAACCAGCGGGGGCTGGCCACGCAGGACGCCGTGAACATGATCGTGAACGGCTACTGCAAGGAGGTCTTCAAGCAGCTCCCCATGGAGTTTGCGGTCGAAGCCCAGAAGCTCCTGGGCGTGAGCCTGGATGGCAGCGTCGGCTGAACCGGCCCTGCAAACGACATTTGAAACCGTTGCCAAACGAAAACCACTGAACAGACACGATGACTCCCCTGCTCGAGATCAACCAACTGAACGCGACCGTCGAAGGCCGGCAAATCCTCAAAGGCCTGAGCCTGACGGTGCATGCCGGCGAGGTGCATGCCATCATGGGCCCCAACGGCAGCGGCAAGAGCACCCTGGCTTCGATCCTCTCCGGACGCCCCGGCTACGAGGTCACCGGCGGCTCGGCCGCCCTCGACGGCGAGGACCTCCTTGGGATGAAGCCCGAGGATCGCGCCCGCAAGGGCCTCTTTCTGGCCTTCCAGTACCCGGTCGAAATCCCCGGCGTCAACAGCACTTACTTTCTCAAGGCCGCCCTGAACGAGGTCCGCAAGGCCCGGGGCCTGCCCGAGCTGGACGCCCTCGAATTCCTCGAGTTCATCAAGGCGAAGATGAAGGTGCTGGAGCTGGATCCGTCCCTGCTCAACCGGCCGGTGAACGAGGGCTTCTCCGGCGGCGAGAAGAAGCGCAACGAGATCTTCCAGATGGCCATCCTCGAGCCGCGCCTGGCCATCCTGGACGAGACCGATTCGGGCCTGGACATCGACGCCCTGCGGATTGTGGCCGAGGGGGTGAACCGGCTTCGCAAACCGGACAACGCCCAGGTGGTGATCACCCATTACCAGCGGCTGCTGGACTACATCGTGCCGGATTACGTTCACGTGCTCCACGACGGCCGCATCGTGAAGTCCGGCGGCAAGGAACTGGCCTACGAGTTGGAGAGGCGCGGCTACGACTGGCTGACCAGCGAGGCGCGGCCCGTGTCACCCGAACTGACCACCGCCTGAGAACCGCGGTCGAACGACCCCCACCTGGATCGCCCTATGAAGTCCACCCTGACCCACACCGCTCCGGCCAAGCCCGCGCCGCCAGGCCCGCTGGAGGCCTTCGAGCGGTTCGAGAAGCGCGCTGGCCATGCCGGGCCGCCCTGGCTGCGCGCCTTGCGCACCTCGGGCATCTCCTATTTCGGAGAACTCGGCTTCCCCGCCGCTCACCATGAGGATTGGCGTTTCACAACCCCGTCCGTGCTGGCCGAGCGGGCCTATGCCCCCGCCCCGCGCCCGGACGTTCAGATTCCCGGCGTCGCTTCCTTGAGCCTCGTTCCGGACGGGGAACTGGAGGCCCACCGCCTGGTGTTTGTGGACGGTCATTTCGCCCCGCGTCTGTCCCGTGTGCTGCCGCTGGAGCCCGAGCAGGTGGTGACGAATCTGCGCGAGGCCCTCGAGTTCCAGTCCTCGCTTGTGGAGAGCTTCCTGGGACGGGCGGCCCGGCACGAGACCAGCGCCTTCGCGGCGCTCAACACCGCCTTTCTGGAGGACGGGGCGTTCGTTTACCTGCCCGCGGGCCGGGAGCTGGCCGCGCCGGTTCACCTGCTGTTTGTATCCAGCCAGCCGGGAGTGGTCAGCCATCCGCGCGTCCTGGTGGTTGCGCGAGCTGGGGCGCGCGCACAAGTGATCGAGGAATACGTCAGTCTTGGGGAGCAGGCCGGCTTCACCAACGCGGTCACCGAGATCGCGGCCGGGCCGGGCGCGCAGGTCGAACACGTCCGCCTGCAGCGCGAGAACGGGGCCAGCCTCCACGTGGGGACCGTCGAGGCCCGCCAGTACAAGGACAGCCGCGTGCTCAGCCACTCGGTATCGACCGGGGCGCGGCTGGCCCGGCACAACATTCATCTCCGCTTCGAGGAGCCGGGGTGCGAGGGGGTGCTCAACGGCCTCTACACGGGCGCCGGCGACCAACTGGTGGACCATCACACCATTGCCGACCACCGCAGTCCCCACTGCCAGAGCCACGAGTTCTATCATGGCATCTTGAGCGGCCGCTCCCGCGGGGTCTTCAACGGCCGCATCTACGTCCGTCAGGACGCTCAGAAGACCGACGCCAAACAGACCAACCGCAACCTGCTGCTCTCGAACGAGGCCACGGTCTATACCAAGCCGCAGCTCGAGATCTGGGCGGACGACGTCAAGTGCACCCACGGGGCCACCGTGGGCCAGTTGGATGAGAACGCGGTGTTTTACCTGCGCTCCCGGGGCATCGGCGAGGCCCGGGCCCGCCGGATGCTGATCGGAGCGTTTGCCAGCGAGACCATCGGCCGCATCGGCGTGGAAGCGCTGCGCGCGCGCCTGGACGAGACCCTCCAGGCGTGGTTGGCGGAGGAACTCGCCGCCCCAGGGCCGCTGCCGTTGCCGCACCCGCCCGGGCTAACCACCTGACCCAGCCATGTTCGACGATCTGGACGATCTCTATCAGCAAGTCATCCTCGATCACAGCCGCAGCCCGAGGAACTTCGGGGTGTTGCCCGGGGCCAACGGCAGGGCTCAAGGCCGCAATCCGCTCTGCGGCGACAATGTCACCGTCTTTGTCAAGATGGACGGCGACCGCATCGACGACATCCGCTTCGAGGGCACCGGCTGCGCCATTGCCAAGGCCTCGGCCTCGGTGATGACCGCCGCTCTCAAGGGCAAGACCCGCCCCGAGGCCCGCGTCCTGTTCGATCACTTTCACGAAATGATCAAGACCGGCCAGGCTCGAGGGGAGGATCTTGGCAAACTGAGCGTCTTTGCCGGGGTTCACAAATTCCCCTCGCGCGTGAAATGCGCCATGCTTTGCTGGCACGCCCTGGCGGCGGCCCTCTCGGGTCGCAACGAACCCGTCACCACCGAGTAACATGGGCCCGGACTCCAGCGTGGTTCTGACACGGGATTGCGAGGCCGTTCTCATCCCCACCGGCGAGAAATGTCTTCTGAGCGCCGGCGCTTCCGTGATCGTCGCCCAGACCCTGGGCGGTTCCTTTACCGTGGAGGTGGGCGCCCGGTTGGCGCGGATCGACGGCCGGGATGCCGACGCCCTGGGCCTGACCCTTCCGGCGAGCCCCGGGCCGGATGCGGGTTCCGAGCCGCAGGGGCCGGTCACCGAGGCCCGGGTCTGGGAGGAGCTCAAGACCTGCTATGACCCGGAGATTCCGGTGAACATCGTGGATCTGGGCCTGGTTTACTCGCTCCGCATCGAGCCGCAGCCCGATCGTGGCAGCCGGGTCGAGGTCCGGATGACCTTGACCGCCCCCGGCTGCGGCATGGGGGCCATGATTGCGGACGATGTGCAGCGGAAGGTTTCGGCCCTGCCCGGCGTTGCCGAGGCCAGCGTCGAACTGGTGTTCGATCCTCCCTGGAACCAGGGCATGATGACCGACGCGGCGCGGCTGGAGCTGGGCTTGATGTGAGCATGACTGCCAAGATGACGACACCGATCGCCCCGGAACGCGCTCCGGATTGGCGCGCCCTCCGGAAGGACTTTCCCATTCTGTCCCTCCAGGTGCGGGGCCGGCCGCTGATCTACCTGGACAACGCCGCCACCACTCAGAAGCCCCGCGCCGTGTTGGACGCGCTGCGCGACTTCTACGAGCAGCGCAATGCCAACGTGCACCGGGGCGTGCACGAGCTGAGCAATCGCGCCACCGCCGCCTACGAAGGCGCGCGCGAAACCGCCGCGCGCTTCGTCAATGCCCGCCAGACCGGCGAGATCGTCTTCACCCGCGGGGCCACCGAGAGCATCAACCTCGTGGCCAACACCTGGGGCGCCCGCCGGCTCCAGGCCGGCGATGTCATCCTCTTGACCGAGATGGAGCATCACAGCAACATCGTGCCCTGGCAGCTCCTGGCGGCGCGCACCGGCGCCCGCCTGGCCTTCCTGCCGGTGACCGGACCCGAGGGCCTTCTGGATCTCTCGCGCCTCGACGAATGGCTCACTTCCGAGGTCAAGCTCCTGGCCTTCACCCATGTTTCCAACACGCTCGGGACCGTCAACCCGGCGTCGCAGCTTTGCTCGATGGCCCGCCGCAAAGGCATCGTCACCCTGGTGGACGCCGCGCAGAGCACCGGCCATCGCCCCCTGGACGTGCAGGAGATCGGCTGCGATTTCCTGGCTGCCAGCGGCCATAAGATGTGCGGGCCGACCGGCATCGGCTTCCTCTACGGCCGCATGGAACGGCTGGCGGAGATGCCTCCCTGGCATGGCGGCGGCGACATGATCGAGTCTGTGGACTACCACACCAGCACTTGGAAGCAGCCGCCTCACAAGTTCGAGGCGGGCACCCCCAACATCGCCGGCGCCGCGGCCCTGGCTGCGGCCCTGGAATACCTCGACCGTTTGGGTCGCCCTGCCATCGCCGCTCACGACGCCGCCCTGGCCGCCCACGCGCTCGAGAAAATGTCGGGTCTGGGCGGCCTGCGAATCCTGGGGCCCGCCTCCGGCCGGGCCGGCGTGGTCAGTTTCCTGATGGACGGGATTCACGCCCACGACGTGGTGACCATGGCCGACCACGCCGGGGTGGCCTTGCGCGGCGGGCACCACTGCAATCAGCCGCTGATGAAGAAACTCGGCATCGAGTCCACCGCGCGCGCCAGCTTCTATTTCTACAACACCTTCGAGGAGGTGGACCGCCTCGTCGAGGTGCTGCGCGAAATTCGGCGCTACTTTAGCCGGTAGCGGTTGGCCCCGGCGCGTCCCGGCCTTGCGCTCACTCCGGATTCCGGCGAGAGCGGCGGGCTAGGCGTTCCAGGTTGGTTTCGGGGGCGAGGTGCGGAAGGCCGCGGCGATCCAGACCAGCGCGGCCAGGCCGGCAAACAACCCTGCCAGAACCAGGAACCTCAGCCCGGTGGAGGCCGGTCGCGCGGCGGTGGCCTGGATGCGCAGTTTCAGGTCCGCCCAGGTATCGACCAGCACCGCCCGGGAGAAGGTGATCAGCCGCCCCTGCTGCGGCACATTGGCGCGGATGGCGCTGGGGCTGCTCACGGCGGCGTCCTGCTGCTGAATGAGCCGTTCGGCCAGGCGCATGAGCACGGTGTTTTCCTCGGCGCTGCTGGCGTCCAGGATCTGTTTCGCCTCCTGCTGCGTGTAATTCAGTCCTTTGCGCGAGGCCAGTTCCCGCAATTTGACGGCGGTGACGCTTTCTCCCGCCCCGCCCGCCTGGCGGACATTCAAACCCACCAGGGCTTGCTGAAGCTTGAGGTTGTGCAACTGCACCCGGGCGTCCTCGTTGAAGGCGTCGTCGTGGGCGCTCAGACCGTAGGCCGCCTGAAAGGCCCGCCGGGCCTGGCCGGGGTCGCCTCGTTCCAGGGCGGTGTTGCCGGCCGAGAGCATCTGCTCGGCTTCGCGCGTCTTCTCTTTCTGGAGGGACACTTCGCTCTGGAGGTAGGTGCTCACGTCCATCGAGACCGGCGCCGACGCCACTCGCTGCTCCTGAAGTTGCAGGGAGCCGCTGGCATCCTTGAGGTCCCACTTCTCGCTCAGGTAAACGCGCCACTGGATGTTCTCCAGCGGCAGATCGAAGCGCGGCCCCAGCAGGTTCAAGTCCAGCGAACCCCGGGCGGGCCGGCCGATCTGGCTCGAGTAGAAGAACTCCAGGCTGAGCGCCTGCCCGCTGCGCGCCTGGGCCTCGAGCGGAATCAGGTAGCGGTCGTTCTCGCGCCACGGCCAGACCCCGTTCTGGTTGGCGAAAGCGAACCAGAAGGCGGCATTGGTGGGCAGCGTCAGGCTGAGCAGCCTCTTGTCGCCGGGCAGCATCTCCAGCCGCACCTGGGTGAGCATGACGCCCTCGTCGGAGATGACCGAGGTCAGGACCACGGCGTTGACGCGCGCCGGCAGGAGCTTGGCGGCTTCGTGGCGCTCGATCTGGATGGGCAGCTCGAAGGCCGGCTCGATGAGCCGGAAGGTGTAGTTGGCCGAGGCCGCCTCGAGATTCTGTCGCAGGGCGCGCGGCACCGTCTGCCACTCGCTGGGCTGGAGCGCGGGTGGCGCCGACGGCGCCCGCACCTGCAGGCGCCCGCCCGACTGCACGGTGACGAAGCCGCGCTGGAGGTTGGCCCCGGCGGCCTGGATGCCTCGCAGGACCGTCTGCCCGGCGTTCTCCGGCAAACGGTATTGGCAGGTCATCTGGAGCAGGTAGCGCCCGATGACGCGCCGATGCAGCTTGACTTCCCATTCCTGCAGGCCGTTGGCGACGGCCCCGGGCACCGGCAGAAAATCGGCCACCTGCTCGCCGGTGAAGCGCACGCTCTCGGCGTTGGTCTGCGCCAGCACTCGCAGGGACTTCAGCCCGGCGTTTTCAATCTGGTATTGAAGATTGGCCGCCACCTTCACCTGGGCTTCATTGACCGTGGCATGCTGGTGGCTGGTCACCTGCACCCAGGCATCCACCTGCTCGATGTCCAGTCCCAGTCGCCAGGTCCCGGGCAGCAGCCGGAAGGCCAGCACCCCTTTCTGGCGCACCCCGGCGCGCTGCGGGTCCAGTTGGGTGACGCCCTCCCGGTCCGTGGTCTGGAGGCGCATCCCCTGCTCGGGCACGATCAGCAACTGCCCCTCCTGCTTGCCGGCCTCGCGCAGCGCCAGCCGGGGCACGGCCCAGTTCCGGACCGCCCGCACCCCCGGGCCGGCCAGGCTCACGCTCAACTGCTGTTTGCCTTCCACGCGCCCCTTGAGGTGCAGCGTGATGATGCGGTTGGTGTCCGCCTTCAGCTCGGTCCAATGGCTCAGGGCGGGGCCGCTGATGGCTTCCACATCCAGCCCCGGCGGCAGCGCGAAGCTGAGCCGGAAGATGCCCGCCCGGATCACATCCACCTCCAGCGTCGCCGCCAGCACGGTCCGGTCTTCCCCGAGCGAGAGCGTCTGTTGGCTCTGGACGCGCACATCCGGTTCGACCGGCGAGGCCTTGAGCGTGGCGGTCCCCTGGGCCCCGGTGAAACGGAAGGCGCGCCGGACCGTCAGCCCCGCAAACTGCCCCTGGAGCGCGGCCAGCGCCCCGGACGGAAAGTCTTCGAGGTTGATCGGCGTGAAGGCCGCGGCGGTCACGCTGTCCAACTGGACCTCGGAGCCGGTGGCGAAGCCGAGCAGGCCCAGTTGGTCGGCGGCCTGGTTGAGCGAGAGCAGTCCCACCGACTGCTCGAAGGGCAGCGGCCCGGCGGCCACCTGCGAGCGGATCAGCAGTGTAAACGGCCGGGATTGCGCCGGGCTGAGGCTGATCCGCAGCCTGCGCGCGTCCGGGTCGAACCGCCACATGGACACGAGAGAAAGCGACGCGCCCGGCGTCTTTGAATTCTTGGCGTCCGCCGGCGCTGCAGCTCGGGCCGGCTCGATCACATCCGAGATGGCCGCCCCGCCGGGCACATCGAAAACGAGTTCGCCGATTTCGCCCTGGGCCGGGCGCACCTGCACGAGGTGCGCGCCCTCGATGACCCCGGCCGCCGGCGCATAAAGCTGGACCATTTCCGTGTAGAAGACGGCCTTTTCGCGCCGCACGTCGCGGCTGCGCGGCTTCCAGCCGATCCAGGCATCGTTGGCCGGAAGCAGGACCAGGCTGGCGGCGGTGGCGTTGGTCACGGCGGGATCGCGCCGGACCGACACGGCCTGGGCCGAGAACACCTCCACATCGCGGTCGGCGACGGTGAGGACGACCTGGTTCACCAGCCCGTGTTGGGTGGGCAGCGCGAAGCCGCTCTCGCCGTCCCGCCTGCCCGCCTGCACTTGGTAGGCGGCTTCGATCTCGAAGGAGCCGTCGGCCAGGGCCAGCAGCCCCTGGGCGTTCTGCCCGCCGGCCTGGATGCGGACCAGCTTGAGGCTGTTCGTGGGATAAACCACTCGTGTCAGCACCGCCGGCTCGAAGAGCAGCGGCAGCACCCGGCCCCGGGCCGCCTGCCAGCGCACCTTGGCGGTGGCGAAAACGAACTTGTCCTCCACTCGGATTTGCTGCGAGACCGACTCGGCCAACGGGGGCTCCTTCGAGGGGGACGCCGCCGCCTCCGCTCCGTGAACCGAGGCGGTCAAAAGAAACAGGATCGAGGCGGCCGCGGCGGCCGCTCCCGCGGGGGGAGGCGACGACGCTGGACGCCGGGGCTGCCGCCACAAACGGCGCGCCGCGGGCCAGACGACCTCGAGAAGCAGGAACAGCCAGATGAGAACGAGGAAGCCGGGAACGCTGTTGGGAAAGCGGAGCACCGCCCAGGCCAGGAGGGTCCAGCAAAGCGCCAGACCGGCGCTGCGCAGCCCGTCGCGGCCTGCCATCCGGCCGTAAACCCAGAGCGCCAGCGCCAGGAACGCCGGCCAAACCGTCCAAACCCGGCCCAGGAGGGTCGCCTCGGCCGGCACGTTGTCCACCCGCAGGGTGATGGCGCTGTTGCTTTGCTGGACCGGCGCCAGAAAGGCAAGCCCCTTGCCGAGGAAGCCCTGGTGGCGCTCCGCAGCGTCTCCCAGCAGAACCAGGCAGACGGTGGCAACCAGGAAAGCCGCCAGGCCCAGCCCCAGTCCGGTCAGGTGGCGCGCGCCCCATCGGTAAACGCCCTCGGCGGCCGCCCAGCGCCAGAGCCCCACCATGGCCAGCAGGCACACGCAGGCCAGGAGCGCGGCGGTGACGGCTCGGCTGCCTTCCCGCCCCGTGAACATCCGGCCCATGCTCGCGAACCCGGACACGTCCGCTACCCCGCCTGCCGGGGTCAGCGAGCCGCCCCGATAGACCAGGCGCTGCTTGCTGTCCGGCTCCAGTTTCCATTCGCCCAGCATCAGGGGCGCCGCCAGGATGGGCGCGGCCAGTTCCAGGCGCTGGGGATCGGCGGACCGGGCGGCCAGCTTCAGGTCGATGGTCAACACGGCGTTGGGGTCGCCGCGCGTGGGGAGCGGAATCAGCGTGGCCTTGTCGTCGGTCA
>JAKLEJ010000290.1 GCA_022711695.1 Verrucomicrobiota bacterium
CGCCGGGCCTGAGCCCGGAGCGGGTTTGCGCCAGGTGCGCGTAAAGCGAATAGACTTCCAGCCCTTCGATGACGTGCCTCAGGATGAGATACCGTCCGTAATTCGACAGACCGGACTTCGCGTTGACGTAGGCGACCACGCCGTCGGCGGTGGCGGCCACGGGATCGGTCGGTTCGCCGCGGCGGTCCCGCTGCACGCTCAGGATGTCCAGGCCCTCGTGCATCTGCATGCCGTCCGTGCGCACGCAGCCGAACATCCCGCTGGTCCAGGGTCGTCCCACTGTGGGGGCAAAGAACCGCGCCTCGCCGCCCTTCTCGAACAGGGCCCGGTTGGAGGTGGGCAGGCGGAAGAGTTGGGCGGAGGCCGAGCCCGCCAGGCACGCCAGCAGGCAAAAGACCGTCCAGCCCGTCCAACCGTGTAAGTATCGAAGTCGCATTCGCTCCTTATCTGTCTGTTTGAGTGGCTCAGAACCGTGGATCATGCTCCATCTTCTTTGCGTAGTTGTTCAAGCCGCGGGCGATGCGGAGGGCTTCCTCGCGCGAGGCGTCCGGGGTGAAGGTGAACTTGCCGTCGGAAATCACCGCCTGGATCAGCGGCGCTCCGATCCAGCGCTCGGAGCCGAAGCTGGCGAAGATGGCCAGGCGGCGCCCCCGGTACTGGCCGGTGTACTTTTCGAGCAGCCAGCGGCCCTGCCGCTCGAACTCGATCCGGAGGCTGAAGCCGCCCGGTTCGTCCACCACTTCCGCCTTGGTCACGTTGCCTTCCGTCAAAAAGGGCTCGCGATCGACGGTCACCAGGATGGGCCGCTCCCGGAAGACCGGGACCTGAACGGTGCGGCCGCTGGAATCGGGCGCGCCCTCGACGTGGATCCTCAGCGCGGTGAGCTGCGTGTCCGGGGAATCCTCCTTCGAGGTATAGACCGGCTCGGTCTGGCAGCCGGTCGCCAGGACCGCCAGCGCCGCCAGGCCCCACAGTTTAAGATTGAAGGCGCCGCACCGATTCTTCATAGTCCGAAAAAAGAAACGGATCACTGACGGAAAGTAAAGACAACTATGGGCTCACAAACGAATAAAGTGGCAAAACGCAAGCGCCGGGAAAGCTGGATCAAACGCAAGTCGGCGGCCGCCAAGGCCGCCAAGACGGCCAAGGCGCCGAAGACCGCGCCGACGGAGACGCCGGCCTGATCTGGGCTTGCGCCCTGTTTGCCGAACCAACCACCGGCCCTCCGGTGGTTTTTTCGTTGGCAGCGACGCTCCGCGCGCAAGCCCGCGTCCGGCCCGGGTTTCCTCGCGAGAATTTCAGACAAGGGCATACTTATTCACAACCCGCCCCGCTGGCGGAACAAACGCCGGCCGGGGGTGAAGCCAACTCCAGCCGCAGCCCTGCAAACATTGGCTGCTTTTCACGGGTGCGGCGCGAGCGCCTGGCTTGGCCGGTGGACAAGCTGTGCATAACAATTGGTTGGAATTCGACGGGAATCTGCTAGAGGTATTATCAGTTCATTGAAAGAACTGGGAGACTGGCCAAAGCCGCAAGGAAGCAAGCCAGAAACCCGGGATAATCCCAGGCGACTGGGGAACGAGCGGGCCAGGCTGGTTGGCACGTTCCCTCGGAAGCCGGCTGCGAAAGCAGCAGGCGGAGGAGGCAGGATTCACCAGCTCCTCTGGCAGCGTTCGCGCGTTGTCAGTACGCGAATAGGAGCTGCGCGGCAAAAGGCGATGAGAAACCGCCTTGCGCCGAGTCAAGTAGCCCAAGGCCGGTTTCGGGCCCGGGGCGAATCGCAGTTACCCAGAGGGTAAACGGTTGCTACTGTGAGCCAGCACGGAGCGGGCGACTCTGGCGGCCCCACCCAGGGGTCAGCCAAACGAAAGACGCCGAAAGGCGGGACAAAAAGAGCGCTCGAACCGGGAGGACCACCCGGCCAGGCAAACCTGGTGAAATCCTCCGAAACGCCGGCGATGCTGAAAAAAGCACCGCTGGCTTGTGAGCAAAAAGCAACCCGAGAGGTAAGAGGTCAGACCCGTGGCACGGGGCCAACGCACCGTCACAAGCGGTGGCCGACCCCGCGCAAAATGGTCGAGACGCGCAAGAGAAGTCACAAACGTGTCTCGTCCTGGTCTGCAAGCCGGTGGCGCAACCATCAGCCCAAGCAGGCTAAGAGGCCTCACTCAAAATCGGACGGCCGCAAGGCGTTCGACGGCCCTGCTACGAAGGCCGAAGACTCCGCTTGCCGTGGAGAATAGCGTCGGGAAGCCGGCAGCCATCCAAGGCGCCTAATGCCGGCAATGGGAAAGAGAGCGTGGCGAACTCCCACCCCCGCTTTCGTCCCCGTCGGACCGCAAGGTTCGGCGGGGACGTTCGTTTTGGGGCGCGGATTTGATTGCCGGAAGAGCGCGGACGCCCGAACATCGGGGCATGTGGATCGATCACCTGGCGACCTGCCCTCGCGAGCGCGCGCCGCGGAACCCAGTCCGCAAGAAGCCGGAACTGACAGCGATTTGCCTCTGCGCGCTTCTGGCCGCCTCGTCTGCCGCCCAGGGCGCGAACCTGGTCTGGAGTGTGGAGGCGACCGACATTCCGCCCCTGCCCGCCGTGCGTCTCTGGTTGAACTGTCTGAACCCCACTTCGACTTCGATCTCGTGGGAGTTCGCAGCCCGCATCGAAGGCCGGCTGACGGCCGAGGGGCTCGAAACGGCAGTGAGGCTGGAACGAATCGACTCCAGCGGACCCTCGTCGGCAGCCATTCCCCCGGGCGGCTTCGTCCGCAGGCAATACCAGTTGGCGATCCCGAGGGGCGCCTCCGGGCAGGCGATCGTCTCGATTCCCCCGCCCCAGGCCGGCCAGGTGGTCCTGGAACTGGGGCCTGGAGCGCTGACTAGAGCTTCGACCAACGCCCAAGGTCGCGCGCCCTCCATCGCGGCCGCGTCCGGCCGGGAGAAGGCCTCCGAACAGGACGCCACGGACTTTTTCCAGCGCCATCTCTTTCCCCATGAGCCCTTCTACTTTGTGGCCGGCACGGAGTCGCCCAACGCCAAATTCCAGGTCAGCGTCAAATACCGCCTTTTCGACCCCGAAGCCGAACTCGGCAGGAAGGCGCCGCCGATCGCCGACCTCTACGTGGGCTACACGCAGACCTCGGTATGGGACTGGAACGCGCCCTCGGCGCCCTTCGTGGACAACAGCTACAAGCCGGAATTGCTCTACTACCGGGGACACATCCTGAGCGGGGGCGAGGGACACTGGTGGACGCTGGCCCTGCAGAGCGGGCTTCAGCACGAGTCCAACGGCCGGGGCGGGGCCGACTCGCGCAGCCTGAACATCGCCTATCTCAAGCCGACCCTCACGCTGGGCTATCGCGGCTCGTTCCAGGTGAGCCTGGCGCCTCGGGCCTGGTTTTATGTGGGCGATCTCAGCGACAATCCGGACATCGCCGACTACCGCGGCTACGCGGACCTGGTCGCCAAGTTCGGCTGGGAGGACGGGTTGATGCTGGCCGCCACCCTGAAAGGCGGCCAGGACTTCGACCACGGAAGCCTGCAACTGGATCTGACCTATCCCCTGAAGAGGATTCCGTGGCTGGGACTCACCTGCTATGCGCACGTCCAGTATTTCACGGGTTACGGGGAGACGTTCCTGCACTATCGCGAAAGCAGCGATTCCTTCCGGGTCGGATTCTCGCTCTACCGGTAGCCCGCCCTTCCGCCTGGCCTCTGCGCGGGAGCAGAGCGCGGTTCGCTCCGCCGTGGCGCGTTGAGTGTGGCCGAAAGTCCTGCTTGGCAGGCCGCGAAGCCTGGCGCAGGCTCCCAGGCCATGAAACACCATCGTTCCGCCGCCGCGCATCCCGCGCCGCTATACCGCTTTCTCAGAGTTTTGGCCGCAAGGCGCTGTGGAAGGTTGCCGTCCTTAGGGTGCGCGGCCCTGCTGCTGGCGGTGGGTCTGGGCCGGCAAGCCACAGGGGCCGGGCCGGTTTCAACCAACGCCTACCAGGCCTGGCGGAACGGACCGCCCGCCCGGGAGTCGTTCTTCCCGATTGCCGTCTGGCTGCAAAGCCCGGCCAAGGCGGCCCAATATCGCAAGGCCGGCTTCAACACCTACGTGGGCCTTTGGCGGGGGCCAACAGACGAGCAATTGAACGCGCTCAAGGCAGCCGGCATGAAAGTCATTTGTCACCAAAACGAAGCCGCGCTCCAGCGCCGCGACGACCCCACCATCATCGGCTGGATGCACGGCGACGAACCGGACAACGCCCAGTCGCTGGGCAGCGGCCAAGGCTACGGCCCGCCCATCCCGCCGGAACGGATCGTTGGCGATTACCAGCGCCTGCGCGAGAAGGATCCCACGCGCCCGGTCCTGCTGAACCTGGGCCAGGGGGTGGCCTGGGATCGCTGGCACGGCCGGGGCGTGCGCACCAATCACCCCGAGGATTACCCCGAATACGCCAAGGGTTGCGACATCGTTTCCTTCGATATCTACCCGGCGGCGCACTCGCACCCGGACGTGGCCGGCAAGCTCTGGTATGTCGCCCAGGGGGTCGAGCGCTTGGTCAAGTGGACGGCCGGCGCCAAGGTCGTCTGGAACTGCATCGAGTGCACCCGCATCAGCAACCCGAAGACCAAGGCCACGCCCGAGCAGGTCCGCGCCGAGGTCTGGATGTCGCTCGTCCATGGATCGAGGGGCCTGATCTACTTTGTCCACGAGTGGCAGCCCCGGTTCAACGAATCGGCTCTCCTGAGCGATCCCGAGATGCTGGCTGGTGTCACCGCGCTCAATCGTCAGATCGAGCGCCTGGCGCCCGCGCTGAACGCGCCCCCCGCCGCGGAAGCCGTCGCGGTCTCGACCGACAACCCGGAAGCGCCCGTGGCAGTCATGACCCGGCGCCACGAAGGTCATCTGTATGTGTTTGCCGTGGCCATGCGCGGCGCCGCCTGCAAAGCCACGTTCAGGCTGCCCGGCAATCCCGGCTCAGCCAGCGTTGAAGTCCTGGACGAAGCCCGAAGCCTCGACGCTGTCAACGGC
>JAKLEJ010000291.1 GCA_022711695.1 Verrucomicrobiota bacterium
TTCGAGGCGGGCGCCAAAGCAGCCGTCGTTGTTGGTCACGCTTTGCTGGTGCAGTTCGGCAGCCAGCACATTCTCACCGGCGCGCAGGTTGGTGAGCGCCACGGAAATCGGCCCCACGTAGCCGGCGTCGGTGACCCCGGGCGAGGCCAGGGTTCCGTTGGTCACCACGGGGTTGGAGAGGTTGAGGCGGGCGATTTCCGAGCCGTTGAGGTAAACGATGACTCCGTCGTCTGCGACGTGCCAGAGCTGGAGGGCGGAGAGGTTCAGGTTCGAGGCCACGTTGAACCGAGCGCGGAAATAGGTGGTGGGCTTGTTGGTCACATTGATGAGGGTGCGCACCGGCTCGGGAAGCGTGTAGGCCCGGTTCGGAACATCGAAGAAGAGCGCTTGCCCCAGGGGCCAGGCCGAGTCGTCATAGTCGGGCTCGCGCCAGGCCGTGCCGCGGTCCGCGCCGGAGTCGTCGTAGCGCCACCAGTCGGTCATGCCGACCAGGCTGAGGGTCAGAGGAGCCGGCGGCTCGACCGGGCAGGCATTGGGCAGCGCCGGGGTGGGCAGCCGCAGCGAGACGATTCGGGCGCCGCCATCGGCGCAGCGGCCCTGGGAACGATTCAAGGCCTGCGGCCCATAGACGATCGAGTCGATAGCGGCCAGGTCCGGCCCGCTGAGGGCGATCTGCCCCTGCTCGGCAGCCAGGGAGAAGCTCAGATGGTCGGCGCCTTTGTCCGCGGCGCCGTCGGCAATGAAGACGGCGAAGCCGCCGCCGGCGATGAAGCTCAGCGGGGCAATCGGATGGCGTCCCGGAGCGCCAAAGGGTTGGTCGGTCAGGCTGAGGCCTTCCAACGCCACAGGGAAGGGTTCGGGATTGAAGAGTTCGATGAAGTCATCGGCAAACGGCGCTGACCCCAGCGCCAGCCATTCGTTAATCTTGAGCGAGGAGGCGCTGCCCGTCGGCAACGCGGTGTTTGCGCTGTTAAGACTGGGTGCGGTCAACACCCAGGCGCCGTCGCTGCCGACGCGGCCGATCGAGAGGTCGGGCAACTGCAGGCCGAAGACGACCGAATCCAGGAGGGCGCCGCCCCGGGCCGGGGTGTCGAACAGGAAGAGGCCTTCCCCGTTTTGGTCCAGGGCGAAGCCGGTATGGATGCCGGGCGTACCATCGGGGTTGCCGGCCACGAGCGTCAGATAGCCGCCGGCCGGCAGAACCACCCCAGCCGGGATGGTAAACTTAGTGGGCAGAGCCGGATCGTCGGTCAGGCGCATCCCCGCCAAATCGAGATCCGTCGGCCCCTCGTTGAAGAGTTCGATCAAATCGGGCCGGGCGCCGAAGTGATCCACGGCGGAGTCGTTGCGGGCGAGGACTTCATTGAGGCGAACTGCCGGCCAGTTGGGATCGGCAACCCAGGGCCGCGAGACGGTGGGATGAGCCGGGTCCTGCCACAAGCCGGCGGAGTTCTTGCCGAGGACCTGCACCGAGTTGGTGCTGCCAGGAATCAGCCCGGACAGCAGGATGGGGACGAGCGCCGGGGTTTCGTCGCCGAACGGGCCATGGTTGAGGCTGTAGCGGTAGGCCACGATGTCTGTTCCACCCACGACGAGGGCGGCGCTGAGCAGCGGGGTGGGCGACCGCGGCACGCCGGCAAGGGTCGCCACCGGCAGGAGGGTCACCGGCAGCAGATTGGTTTCCACGACGGAGCGAACGTAAGCGCGGCGGCCGTTCATCCAGTTGGTCATGCGCTGCAGAACCGCCGAAGGCACATAGCCGCCGAGCGTTTGCTGGAGCAGAGAATCGTACTGGGGCGCCGAGAAGGTGGTGTCGATCAGGCGCTGAAGCGCGCGCAGATAGAGCTGCCGGAACTCGGGAATGGCGAGGAGCCGTCCGACGGTGGCGCCGGACCCGTTGTTGGCGGTGCAGCCGAAGATGCTGCTGTTGGTCGTGCCGGCCGTGCTGCCTTCGCCCACAATCGTGTCCAGGTCGTAAAAGACCAGGAGGAAGCGGGGATCGGCCGTGCCGCGGTAGAGCGAGTAATCATCGTTGTAGCCCATGTTCAGGCCGGTCTCGCGGTTATCGAACAGGCTCATGATAGCCAGGTGCAGCATCCATTGATCGACGTTGGCGACCTGAAGGAGGTTCGAGGCGGTGAAGAGATCGTTGCTGCCCAGCACCCGCAGCAGTCCGACCAGGTCGGTCCAGTTGTCTTCGCTCTGGTTGCTGGTCTTGTAGTAGGTGTTGGTATAGGCGTTCGGGGAGGGGCCCCGGTAATCGAGGTCGTCGGGGGCGATGTCGCGGATGACGCGATAGAGGTTGCCGCCCTGGTTGCCGGGGAAGTGGTGTTCGGCCCAATCGCTGTCGAGGACTTCGTTGGCGGCATAGGCGCCGTAAGTGCGGGTGAAGTTGTCCAGCAGCGCCAGGTTGGTGCTGTTGACGCGCAACTGGATGGCGCGCGAATCGGCCCCGGCCAGGCCGCTGCGCTGGGCGATGGCCGCGCCGAAGATCTGGGGAAACGTGTATTGGCCGTTGAGGTTGAGCGCGACCACGTCCTTCCAAGGCCGGTCGGAGGGGAAATTGACGCGGAAATTGTTGGGCTGCCGGTTGCGGGTGCCGTGGCCGCGGTTCTTGATGCCCGCCCGGTAGCGGCATTCGGCGCCGGTGTCATCCAAGCTGACGAAGGCGCCGTTCATCGCGGCCTGGCTCTGGGACGTGCCGGGCTGGCTGGGCCAAATGGCGTAGGAACCATGCTGAATGGCGTAGAGCTCGGCCCACTCGCTGGCGGTCATGATCAGGCGATAGAGAGGCTGGCCCCCGGCGTAGAGATTCGTGTCCACCTGGTAGAGCGCGTTGGCGACCTGGCCCAGGCTCGCCCCGTTCGTCTCGAAGGCCGGCGGCGGCCAGGTGCGGCTCTGACCCAGGCCGTCCCGGGCCTCGACATAGAACTCGACCACGGTGACATGCGGCCGGGCCGGCAGCACGGCTCCGTAGAGGCGGTCTCCCGCCACCCCGTCGCCATGCAACCCATCATCGGCCATGGGCGCTTCGCCAAACGGCCCGGGCGTCACCGCGTCATCACGGAAATGAAGCGTCACTGTCACATTCGAGGCCGATTCATCGAGCACCCGGGCGAGCACGGTCACCGTCTGGGTGTCCGTCGGCACGACCGGCAGATGTTGGACCTCCTGGATGAGGGGGGGAATGTCGGCCGCCGCGCAGGAGTTGGGGGCGCCCGGCGTGCCGCCGTCGGGTTCGCTGGCCGCCCAGTTCTGTCCGCCTTCGTTTGGCATGGCCGGGTTGATCAGTTCGAGGGATTTGCCATCCCCATCATGGGGCTTGAACCAGGTCCAGCCACGATAGGGGCTGGTCGGCAGCGGCGAGGGCAGGCCCCGTTGACGCACCGCCCAGTCTCCTTCGTCGGCATAGCGCACGCCATCGACCCGCCGGCCGAGCGCGTCCTCCAGTTCGATGGCCTCGCGGGTATTGCTGAGCTGGCCGGTCCAGCCGCCGACCACGCCATCGACCCCGGGGTAGCGATTGGTGAACGAGGCCACGTCCGCCGCCACCACCAGGCGGGCGCCCGCGGGCAGAGTCACATTCGGAAAGCTGAACCTCACCCCGGCGCTAAATCGCCAGCCATCGAGGTTGACCGGAGAGGGAGTGGCGTTCAGCAGCTCGATCCACTCGTCGGCCGGCAGTTGCGAGGCGGGATGGTACATGATTTCGGAGATCACCACCCCGGCCACGTTGGTGTCGAGCGTGCAGCTCCATGGGCCGCCGGCAAAGGCGTTCCCGGCCGCGTCCCGGATGCCATGGCCAGCGGCCCAGGCAAACTGAACCAGGCCGGCCGCGGGCGGGGCAAAACCGAAGACGTAAGGCCCGGCGCCGCTGCCGCTGAGGGAGGCGGCCGGCGCGCCGTTGACGCGCAAGTCGCCGGCATCGACTCCCTGCACCGGTTCGGTGAACAGCACACTCGCCGAGGACAAAGCCGGGACCACCGCTCCCTGAGGCGGGACCACTGAGGCCAGCGCGGGCGGGGCAGTGTCGCTCAACTGATACTGCCAGGAAGCTCCCGGAGCGTCGGCGTCGAAAGCGCGGGGCGGAGTGAACAGGTCAGTGATGCCGTGGCCCGCCGCCCAGGCGATGGTCACGGAACCGAACGCCGGCTGCACGAAGAAGAAGGTGTAAGCCGCTCCCGAACCGCTCACCGCGCCCGCGGGCGCGCCGTCGATCAGAAGATCCCGGGCATCGACGCCCGTCACCGGCTTGCTGAACAGGACGGCAACCTGGGTGAGGTTTGTCACAGGCCCGGGCGCGGGCGTCTGGCTGAGCAAGAGGGGGGCCGCGGTGTTCGTGCTGACGGTGAGGGTGACGAGCGCCGAGGTGGCGGCCTGGCCCAGGTCATCGAGGGCCACCGCGCTCAGCGCGTGGATTCCAGCCGCGACATTGGTCCAGTCCAGGCTGTACGGGGCCATGGCAACGGCGCCCAACAGGGCGCCGTTGTCCAGGAACAGCACGTTGGTCACCACGCCGTCGCTGTCAGACGCTGCCGCCGTCAGAGTGAGAAACGCGGGAGCGGGCACGATCCAGCCGTCGGGCGGGCTGGTGAGGGCGACCATCGGGGGCAGATTGGCGGGCGGGGCCAGCACGGCGCTCAACTGGGCGTCCATCGCAATGTCCGAGCTGGAGCCGCTTCCCTGGTGGATTTCCGCGGCCAGCACGTTGGTGCCCGGGAGCAAGCGCGCGAGCGTTGAAACGGGCAGGCTGACGGACTCGATGGGGAAGTTGCCCGTGCCGGACGCGTAATCGGCGGAGGTGACGGTCCCGGCCGGCATATTGGTGCGGAAGATCTCGGCGCCGTTGAGGTGGAGCACCGCTCCGTCGTCGCGCTGGAGGCTGAGAAGCAGGGCAGTCACCCGGGCGACGTCTTCGACCACGAAAGTCCGCCGGAAGTAGGTCGTGATGTGCTTGTTATTCGGGTCGGAGCCAAACCCGAGCGTGGTCCGGAA
>JAKLEJ010000292.1 GCA_022711695.1 Verrucomicrobiota bacterium
AATGCGGCCTGGACGCCGCTCTTCTTCGGCTTGCGCATGCCGGGGGTTGCGTTTGCCGAAATCCTCCTGCTTTGGGTCGCGATTGCCGCGACGCTCGCCGCATTCCGCCCGGTCAGCCGCCCTGCCGGCTGGCTGCTTGTTCCTTACCTGGCCTGGGTGACCTTCGCCGCCGTCCTCAATTTCACCCTTTGGCGCCTGAACCCGTAAGTGTCCGGCGCAAGGGATCAGTCCTGACCCCGCCCTGCAAAGAGGCAGCGAAGCCGAAAAGGAGCGGCGGGTTGGCTACTCCGGAAGGGGTCGGCCCTTGGTCTCGCGGCCAAACCAGATCAGCACCATGCCCACCAGGTAGATCAGCGTGACCACCGCTCCCGCCCGGGCATAGCTGCCCTCGTAATGGGAGACGAGCGCGCCCTGCGTGATCGCGCCCACCGCCGCCAGGATGCGGCCGGCGTTGAAGCTCAGGCCCTGGCCCGTCGCCCGCGCGCGGGTGGGAAAGAGTTCGGGCAGGTAGAGCGGCAGCCAGCCGTAGAACGCCGCCGTCGCCCCGCCCACCACAAACGCCCCGATGACGAATCCGGCTCCGAACTCGGTCACGGTACGGAAGAGAATGCCGCACGAAAGCAGCGAGGCGGCGCAGAGCGCAAAATAGGCCGGCCGGCGTCCCATGACCGCGCCAATCCAGGGGCCGATGAAACAGCCCAGGATGGCGCCGACCGATTGAGCGAACATGGTGATGCCCTTGACCTGCGGAAGGGTCTTGCCGGCCATCTTGTCGGCCCAGAGCGGCAGCCATTGCACCGAGCCCCAGGTGCCGATCAAGGCCACCGACGCGAACACAATGGCCAAAATCGTGGTTCCAGCGAGGTTCGGCCCGAACACCTCCTTGAGGGGATGAGTTGTGCGGGTCTTGACCGACGCCTTCCAGCGCTCGGATTCCGGCACCAGCAGGCTGATGAACAGCGCCAGGACCGCGGGCACAGCCCCGGCCAGCATGACCCACCGCCACGAATCCGGCCGCACCGGGACGACCCACGTCATCAGCCCGATCAGCGCATAGCCGAAGTTGGCTGCTGCCCCGATCACGCCCGCCATCAGCGGGCGCCGGTTTTCGGGCCAGCATTCCATGACCAGGGCCACACCCAGCGACCACTCGCCGCCCATGCCCAGCGCCGCCAGGAAGCGGAACACGCCCAGTTGCCAGGCGGCCTGGGCAAAATAACAAGCCCCGGTGAAGATCGAGTAAGTGACGATGCTGGCCACCATGGCGCGGACGCGCCCGACGCGGTCGCCCAGCCAGCCGAACACCAGGCCCCCCGCCGCCGCCCCCAGCAGGAAGAACGCGGTGATGTAGCCCATCCAGGGGCCCACCTGCTGATCGGCGGCGGTGCCCAGCAGTTCCTGCAGCGCCGGCCGTGCCACCACCGGGAAGATGCCCATCTCGAGGCCGTCGAACATCCAGCCCAGGAAGGCGGCGGCCAGGACCAGCCATTGCGCGCCGCGGCGTTGCGGGGGTGCGTTCATCGGCTTAGAGGTATTTCTTCAGGATGGGGGCCAGCTCCCGACGGGTACGGGCCGGCCAGAGTTTGCGCTCGGTGAGAAACGCGTTTTGCAGGGCCGAGTGGCAGGGCCAGCCCGGTTCGGCGGGGATTTTCGGGAGGGTCATGGCCACGATGCGGCGGGCCATCTCCGCGTTGCGGCGCAGATATTCGACCACCATCTCGACGCTCACGTGCGCGCCGTCCTCCTTCCAGCAATCGTAATCGGTGACCATGGCCAGGGTGGCGTAGGCGATCTCGGCCTCGCGCGCGCATTTGGCCTCCCCGAGGTTGGTCATGCCAATCACATCGCAGCCCAGGCGGTGGTTGGCGAGGGATTCGGCGCGCGTGCTGAAGGCCGGGCCTTCCATGTTCACGTAGCATCCCCCGTCATGGGCGCGCGCCCCGGCCTTGCGGGCGCTCGCCAGCAGCAGCCGTCGAAGCTCCTCGCAGATCGGATGCGCGAACGCGATGTGCGCCACGATGCCCCGCCCGAAGAAGGTGTGCTCGGCCGCGCGCTTGGTGCGGTCCAGGAACTGGTCCGCGAGCACAATGTCGCAGGGATGGTAGCGGGCCTGCAGCGAGCCCACCGCGCTCACACTGATGATCCATTGCACCCCGAGCTTCTTCAGCGCCCACACATTGGCGCGGTGATTCAGCTCGCCCGGCAGCAGCCGGTGCCCGCGGCCGTGCCGGGGCAGAAACACGATCTGGCGCCCTGCCAGCTCCCCGGTCAGGAGCTGGTCGGAAGGCGGCCCGAACGGCGTTCGAACGGTCACCCACTTCTGCCGGGTGAAGCCTTCAATGTGGTAGAGGCCCGTTCCGCCGATGATCCCGATTCGGTGTGTGCTCATCTGTTATTCGCGCCCAGACGCCAGGAGGGTCCTTCCGGGCTCGCCCGAGCATGCTTGGCTTCGAGGCCGGATGACAACAGCAAATCACGCTGAATCCGCATACAAGCCGCCGTGGCTGATCAAGCGCAGGCGTTCTCGAACGCGCCGGGACGTGTGAACGCGCGGCCAGCGGATTCAGTCGGCAATCAGCAGGAGGCCGCCGGTCCAGTTGCCCTGGGGAAGGGCGATCTCCTCGCCCGCTTTGAGCGGACGCGTGAAGATGCGCATGACGGTGTTGCCGCGGTCGTTGTAGCTGAAGGTTTCTCCGGCTTCGATCCATCCCTCGAGTTTCACCCCCCGCTGCGACCAGCCGGTCGCCAGGCGGAGCGTGGTGTCGCGAACCGCGCGGGCGCGCAGTACGCCGCGCTCCCCGCCGGCCAGGCGCGTGAAGCTCCAGCCGCGATAACGTTCGGGAACCCCCTTCCACACGTAAGCCCGGTTCGAGAACGCCTTCGCCTCGTTGTCCAGCCGCGCCAGCTCGAAATGGGTCCCCGTGATGACCAGGTCGCCGCGCTCCTGTCGTTGCAGCGCTTGCCCGGGCATCGGCGCCGAGTCGGCCAGGGTTCGCGCGCGGAAGTTCCCGATGCGATGGAAGGTGAGATAGTTGGCGTCATGGTTGTTGCGGGCCCCGCCCTCGGCATCGTCATAGGCCGTGCGGCAGGCGGCGACGATGTCGCTGCCATCGAAGTGCCAATCGACATACTGAAATCCGTGCCGGGCCGCATCCGGGTGGTAGAGGAGGATGGTCCGGACGGACCAGTCGATCAGGTTGGTCGAACAGGTCAGGGCCAGGGTGTTGCGGATGCCGCCCGGCCGGCCGGCCTTCGCATGACGCTCCGTAACGATCGTGGCCAGCGACCAGTAGAGATCGCTCACCGGGTCGAACCGGATCGTGAACTTCTTGGCGCCGCCCGGGAAGTCGATGAACCCCGTGGCGGGATCGAAACTGGCGATCTTTCCGTCCGGGCTGATCCGGACGATGGCGGCTTTCTCGGGGCAGCCGGGAGTGTCCACCCGGAGGATGTTCACGATCCGGCCTTCGCGGGTGACCACGGCGTTGCCCTCGAGCCAGGCGTTGAAGTCGCCCTTGAGCCAGTTCGAGTCGCGGGCCAGCGGGTTCGAGAAGGTCCAGTTGGCGGCGACGAGCAGATCGGCGTCGGCCGGCACGGACAACATCAGCGCGCGGTAGCGCCGGCCCCACACCGTGCCGCCCATGGCGTCCTCGAACGCCCTCCAAAGCCGCCCTTGGTGTTCGACCACCGGCATCGGCGCGGTGTGATACTCGCCCTGCGGCGTCAGCAGGCCGCTCTGCGTGTCCCGCGGCTCCGTCCACGTCTGGCCGCCGTCGGTCGAGCGCCGGATGACGATCCGCCCGTGGTGCTTGTCCGGCCCCATCAGGTAGGCGGCGCCCCGGTGCACGAAGAGGTTGTTCCAAAAGACGCATCGCAGCCGCGCCACCTGCTTCCAGCTTTGCCCGCGGTCGCTCGAGCGGAACACCACGCTCGTCGGGCATTCGAACTCGACGCTTTTCGGTCCGAAGAAATCGTGCGAGGCCAGGTAATCGCCGTTGGGCAGGATGGCCAGGCTGGGCGAACCGATGTAGAGGCCGGACGAGGCCGGGCTGTGGTCGATGACCACGCCGGGGGGCGCCGGGGCCGGGGCGGCGACAGTTGGGCAGGCGGCTGCGGCGAGCAGGATTGCCGCCAGCGCCAGCGGCTGCGGCTTCAGCATCGTTGTGTTCACAGCACCCAGTTAACCGCACCGCGGCGGCGAACCGCAAGCCTGCTTCCGCCCTGAATGCATATTGGCACGGGATCTGAAGGGCTTGCAGTTGCGCGGCCGAATAGGGCCGGGGACTTCTTAGGCGAGGATTTGGGCGCCGGAAAAAAGGGAGCGACTTCCAAGGGCTGGGGCGGCACACTGGGCCCCGGGCATGAGAACGCTGCACAATTACCTGACGCGCCAGGTGCTGGTGACGCTGCTGATGACAGTGGCAGTATTCACTTTTGTGCTGCTGCTGGGCAACGTGCTCAAGGAAATCCTCAACCTGCTGGTCAACCGCCAGGTGACGCTCCCGGTGGTGGCCGAGGCCATCCTGATGCTGGTGCCCTTCGTGCTGGTCTTCGCCATGCCGATGGGCTTTCTCACCGCCACCCTGCTGGTGTTCGGCCGGTTCAGCGCCGACCACGAACTCACCGCCGCGCGCGCCAGCGGCATCAGCCTGCTTTCGCTGGTCACGCCGGTGCTGCTCTTGAGCGTGCTAATGAGCTGCGCTTGCGCCGCGGTCAACCTCCAGTTGGGCCCGCAATGCCGGGTGGCCTACAAACGGCTGCTTTACCGCCTGGGCGTCGAGAAACTCCACACCATGGTGCCCGAGCGCACCTTCATCAAGGACTTCAGCGGCTGGGTGGCCTACTTCGGAAAGGTCCGCGGCAGCAACCTCCAGGATGTCCTCCTCTACCAGCTCGACAAATCCGGCGAGCGCGTCGAGAACACCTTCCGCGCCGCCCGCGCCACCCTCCACATGGACCCCGTCGGGCGCAAGGTCAGCATGGACCTGGC
>JAKLEJ010000293.1 GCA_022711695.1 Verrucomicrobiota bacterium
CGACCATCATTCAGTGGTGTATGAATATCCAAACGGTCCGCGCGTGTCGGCGATGACCCGCCAGCAATCCGGCTGTTTCAACGGCATATACTCGACGGTCACCGGAACAAAAGGACAGCTTCGCCGCAGCGGCACGCGCCGGCAGTCCGGCCTCTTCACCCACAAGGGCGAGGTCATCTGGCAACCCCAATCGGAGGGCGGCGACGCGGAGGTCAACTGCTTTCGCGAGATGTTCGCCGCCATGCGGGCCGGCCAGCCCATCAACGACAGCCTGGCGATGGCGCGGAGCACCATGCTGGCCATCCTGGGCCGCATGGCCACCCACAGCGGCCAGCGGGTCACTTGGGAGGAAGGCCTGGCATCGAACCTCACCCTCGCTCCCAAACGCTACGCCTGGGACGCCGATCCGCCCGTGCTTCCAGGGCCTGATGGCGCTTACCCGCATCCCATCCCAGGCGTCACCAAAGCGCTCTAGGAAGGCGACGGGCGGCGGGCCGGCCTTTTACCATTCCTTAACAATTCTCCCGCCTCGCGCACACAGTCCCTTAACACGGCCGGCGTCTATTACAGGTGGAAACGGCGCAGGCCGGCTCTCGCGAGGAGAGGGCCGTAGCGGCGCCAGAAGCATGAGAACAAAAGAAAGGCCAATACGTATGAAAGGCAAATTGATCGTCGCTGCGTGCGTCGCGTTGACGCTGTCGCTGTGCAACCTCCAAGCCCAGAACGGGCCGGGCCCCAGGGGCAAAGGCCAGGGCGCCCCGGGCATCAACAAGCAGTGTCCGCAGCCGAACTGCCCAGCCGGCGGGCAAGGGCCGTGCGGCCAGGGTCTGGGCAAGGGCCAGGGCAAGGGCAAAGGCAAGTGCCTGCGCGACGGGACCGGACCGAACTGCCCCAAGAAGGTGGATCTCTGAAGGTCCATTCGACTGACAGCCATTCGGGCGCGGAGCCGACTCCGCGCCCTTTTGATTCCAACGCCCGCGTTGTCGGCTGGTTTTTGAAGGGCCGAGGCTTTCTGGCCTCAGCGGGGACGGTTCTGCCGGAGAAGCAGCGCCAGCTTCTGGATGTAGAACTCGTCGGCGCGGCACCAGGGGATGTCGAGGAAGTTCTGAAGCGTCGCGGCCGGTTCGTCGAGGAGGAGGGCCCTGGCCGTGAAGATTTCGAGCGGGGTGGTGGGCTGCTGGAAGGGGGCCTCGTTGCGCATGAGCTGCTCGATGTTCCAGGCCAGCCACCAGGCGGGCCGCTGGAAATCGACGTAATCGGCCATCAATCGCCGGGCGACGGGGCGCGCGTAAGCAGACAGGAAGGCCGCCACATCCGGGGTGAGCCGCCGCCAACGAACGAACGCCGCGCGCCCATTGGGCAGGGGGCGGATCAGGCCGCCCCGAGGGTGAGCCAGTTCGTAGATCAGTCGGGCCCGCATCGCCCGGCGGGCAAGAGGAAGCGCCTCCTCGACCGCTCCCGGGTCGGAGGCAGCCCTGGCCAGGCGGCAGTAGGCCATGAGCCCGGCCAGGCGGCCGTTGCCGCAGTCGTCATCCACCTTGGAGGCGGGCGCGTGGAGCCGCGATCGCAGCACGGTCCAGTTCTTGGCGGCAAAGTCCGCGCCGGGGGGAACGGCCGACCAGAGCCATAGCGAGTAGAGGCGGGCCAGGTCGTCGCGAACGATTTCATCGACGATACGCATGGCGGCCGTCGGGACTTCATAGGGCACGCGCGAAGCGCCCGCTTCCGGGTCATAAGCGCGACGCAGGCCGACCTGCGCAAGCTCGGCGGCGCGGGCGTCGGCCTGCCGCTGCAGGGAGGCCTCCAGGAACGGCCGGGCCAGCAGCAAGGTATAAAGAGTCTCCGAGGGATCGTTGAAGAAGCGATAGGCTTCCTCGGGCGCCTTGGCGGCCGGCGTGACCCAGGGGCGCCAAGGCTGGGAGAGCAGTTCGGCGACGGCCGTGGCGAGCCTCGCCCGCAGCGCCGGGTCGGGGGCGTCGGAAACCGGGGCGACGGGGGGGGTCATGGCCGGCCGCCAGATGAACTCGTCCAGATCGCGGTCCGGGATCGCGGCGGCCGTCTTCTCCGCCTCGGCGGTCAGCGGGGCCGCCGCGCTGCCAGGCACGGCCCCCGGCAAGGCCTCGAGGAAGTTCTTCAATCGCGCCGTGGCCAGCGTGTCCCAGTCCCACGGCTGGTCCTGGAGGCGGCGCCACTCGTCGTCGCCCATCTTCAATGCCGGCGGCGGCGTCCGTTTCGGGGCGGGAGCGCCAGCCTGGCTCGAGTAGGCGATGAGCGCGCAGCCGGAGTTGAGCTCGTGAGTGGGCAGATAATAGAAGGTGTCGTCAGCGATAGCCACCGGCGTGTCCAGCACGGACCCTCCCCCATAGACGGCCGTGCCGCGGATGAGCCACTCGTTGCCGGGCGAAAGCTCGCGTCCCCGAAAGGCCTCGAGGCGGAGCGCGGCAGCCTCGCCCCGCGCGGGCTCGTGGATGTTCAGGGCCAGAGGCTGCGCCAGGCCCTTCAGGGTATCCAGATCGAGGGCGTTGACGTTGTCCTGGTGGGTGTTGAGCAAAAGCCGGCCGGCGAAGCTGAGCTGGCATTGCTCGTCATGGACCAGCAGCAGGCTGTCATGCCAGCCATAGGTGCGGGTCTGGTCCATGAGGGGGGCAACGTGGCCGGTGGTTGTATCCAGCCAGCCCACGTTGAGGAAGGGCGAATAATGTTCGTAACGGCTGCGCAGGAGAACCTGGTACTTGACGATGACGCGGCCGTCGGGCGTGACCAGGGGCGGCGCGCCCGGGCCGTTCATGCTCTCTGAGGCGACAATCGGAGCCACGAACCGCTGTCGCCCCGTTTCGGAATCGAGGACGAAGAAGGTCTGGTAACCCGGCTCGGCGGCGAGCCGGCGGCGCAGAAACTCAAGCTGCGCGCGGTAGGTGGCCGGATCTTCCATCAGCCGGAAATTGGCGGCGCGCAGGCGGGCGTTGTCTTCCTTGTTGTGCCGCCAACTGGCGAAGTCGCCGAAGACCTCGCGGACCATTTCGAGGAGGAGATTCTGAAACCGGTCGTAGCCGATGACCGGCTGGGACGTGACCATCACCGCCCCGTCGGGCGCGATGACCGGGTGATAGCCGCGCAGGGAGGCCCCCGGGAGAGGCTCGCTGCGCCAGAGCGGACGGCCGTCGGCCAGGGCGAAGGCGTGGACCCGCATGGACTCGCTGCCGATATAGACCCGGTTCCGCTTCGCATCCACCGCCGGACTGTTCAGGAGCGGCGCGCCGGTCTCGGCGCTCCAACGCAAGCGCCCGGTCGCCGCCTCGAGGGCGTAAAGCCGGCCATCGCGGCTGCCAACCAGCAGAAGGCCGCCGTGCAGGGCTGGCGCGTTCCAAACGGCGGCCCCGGTGCGGTGGGTCCACGCCAACCCGCCGTCGCCGGTGTTCAGCGCATAGACCTTTCCATCGGCGGCTCCGAAGAAGACTTTTTCCCCGTCGGCGGCGGCGGCGTGAAGGATGGGCCCGCCGGCCTGGAAGACCCACAGGTCCTTGCCGGTGGCGGCCTCCATCGCATGCAGCGCGCCGCGGAGCGTGCCCAGATAGACCTTGCCGGAGACGATGACGGGCTGGACGCCGCTTTGAATGCCCTCGTCGGGGAAGAGTCGATACCACTTGCGGGCAAAAGGCGGCTGCAACGACGCCGGAGCGCCGCCGCCGCGGGCGGCATCCTGAGCCAGCATCGGCCAGTCAGCGGCCGGCGCCGGCGAGACCAGCAGGAGCGCGAGCAGCGCGGCGCCGCCGGAGTGGCGGCGCCACAGGCGCCTGCGGTTAATTCTTCTTTTCACCGCCGTCGGCGGGCCGGCGAGGGGCCGGAGGCGAGAGAACGATCCAACTCAGCGAATACTTGCCGTCCTCGCCCTTCCTCGCGTTGAAGCGCACCTTTTCGCCAATCGTGGCCTCTTCCAGTTTCACCTTCTTGCCACCCTTGAGGATGAAGGTGTTGGAGCGGACCTGGAAGACGTTGATGCCGGTGAATAACGAAGGAACTCCCTCGATGGGGGTGATGGCAATCGTACGGGCTGTCTTGTCCACAGCCACCAGCTTTCCCTCCTGCGGGCGCATGGCCGGCTGGGAGGAGCGCTGTGGGGCGGGTTTGGCGTCCTGCGCGGCCAGGGGCATGGACAGCGTCAGCAGGGCGCCAACAAGCAAGAGAGGACGGATCGTGATCATGATCGTAATTTTTGCGTTTTACGGGGCGATTCTAACCAGCCGACGGCCATTCGCAAAGGGCAAATTGTCGCCCCTGTATCCGCGTATCCGCGGCCGACCTTACTGGGGCTGCGAGGCCGCAGTCATGGCCGAACCCGCAGCCGGTTGATAGCGCCCGGGCGTCGCAGGCTGGCTAGCGGCTGGCCCCGCTAAGTTTGACTGCGCCCACAAACTTGTTGCTGATCTTGTCCGAAACTTCGGCGACGGTGTTGAGGCCGGTAAGGGCCTTGAGTTGGCGGGTGGCGCCCACTGGATCGCGCTCCATGCTGGCCAGGGCGTTCTGCACATCGGTGAAGAGCTTAATGTCCTCGGCTGGGGCCTTGCTTGCCTTAAGGAAAGGCAGGAGCCGCTCCTTGACGTCTTTGGCGATTTGGAGCCGGCGCGCCTGATGCCTTCAGGCCAGCGGTCCTCCGAGCAAATTCCGGAACATTTTTGTTGCGAAAAGAGCCATTAAGGCGTTTTCTACAGTAGCAACTCAAAAGAAACGAATCACGGCGCTTGCCATTGACCGCGCCTGACGCCCAAGGCGATGACTAGTCTCGGCCAAAATTTCGCGAAGGAAGCGTTCTTTTCCGGACAGATGTCTCCCAGTCCGGGCATTCGTTTGGCGGACGCGCGTTCGCGTTCTCCGACAAGCGGGCTAGAGCCGCCGCAAGCCCGACGAGCGCGCGCTGGCGCGGCCGTTCCGGGGCGAATCCGGGAGACCCGTGTTTCCCATCACTGTTTCCACCCCGCCTCTTAT
>JAKLEJ010000294.1 GCA_022711695.1 Verrucomicrobiota bacterium
CCTCGCTCGACGCGGCCCACCACACTGTAGTTCTCTCCCGCGCCGGCGCGCAGGTTGAGCCGCCGGGGGCGAACCGCCTTGGAGTCCTTGTCCACATAATCGCCGTGCACCCAGACGACGGCATCGGCCGGCAGGGCGATGCGAAACCACTGGGCGGGCTCATCGGCCTTGGCCTTTTTGAGGGTGACTTCCTCCAGGACGCTGACGAGCTGACCCTTTTTGAGCTGGGTGACGACCTCGCTGTTGATGGCCGCCTGGGCGCGCACGTTGACGTTGCCCTGCTTCGAGACGGCCGGTTCGGGCTGGGCCGCGCGAACCTCCGCCGGGGCGGCTGCCTCCAAAGCGGCTTCGGCGGCGGGACTGCTGCCTTCGCTCAGGCCGGCCAGGGCCGCGCCCAGTAGAATCGGGAGCCACGGTTGCTTTGTCATAATTGCCAAGTAGAGTTTTAATCTCGGTTTCTGTCAATGTCCGCCATCGCCCCGCCGGGAGATCTCCCAGCGAGATGCGGCCGATGCGCGTGCGCACCAACCGTTCCACCTCGAAGCCCAACGCTCCCAGCAGCCGCCGCACTTCGCGGTTGCGCCCTTCCGCCAGGGTCAATTCCAGGAGGCTGCGCGTGTTGTTGGTCGCCAGAATCCGCGCGCGCTCGGCTTTCAAATGCTCGCCGCTCTCCAGGACTCCCTGGACCAACCGGGCAGCCAGGGAGGGCGTCACCGGCCCCGCCACGGTGGCCTCGTACACTTTCCGCACGCCGTAGCGGGGATGGGTCAGCTTGAGGCAAAAGTCCCCGTCGTTCGTGAGGAAGATCAGTCCTTCGCTCTCGTAATCCAATCGCCCCACCGGAAATAGGTGACCCCATTCCCTGGGCAGGGACTCCAGGAGGGTGCGGCGCTCCTCGGGATCCTGGCGGGTGCAGACGCAGCCGGCGGGCTTGTTGACCGCCACGTAAAGCTTGCGCCGGGCCCGCACCAACTGTCCGTCCACCGCCACCGCGTCGCGCCCCGGATCGACCCGCACGCCCAGCACGCTGACGGTCTCGCCGTTCACGCTGACCCGGCCGTCGAGAATCATCCGCTCGCCCGAGCGCCTCGAGGCCACCCCCGCCTCCGCCAGGAATTTCTGCAAGCGCATCATGCGTTGCCCCCCGCGCCCTGTTGCCGGGCGCCGCGCGCCGGCCGCCCCCGCCGCCCCGGGTCCGGCCCGCTTAGGCTTCGGGCTTGGTCTTGACGAGGCCGGTCACCTTGTCGCCGGTCTTCCACTGGCCCCGTTTCTTCAACAGCTCGACCCGTTCGAAGCGCTTGAGCACGTTTCGTTTTGCGCCCAGCTTGCCGGAGGCTCTCAGACTGCGATGTTGCGACATAAAATCAGTTTCTTAGATTCAAATGGTTCTCATCCCGCTCAAACGAAAGCGGATCGAGTTTCTAGCATCCCGCCGGGGACCTTGCCAATCCAATTCTGGAGGCTCGCGCGGAGTCGCCAAGTCGCGGGGCCCTTCCGGGATCGCGTCCGGGCTCAGCGGGAGGGGGGCAACTGCTCCAGAAGGCGGGCCGCCTCGCTGTGGCGGGGTTCGACCTGCAGGGCCTTGAGGGCGGCGGCGCGCGCCTCGATGTGGCGGCCCTGCCGCGCCAAAACGGTCGCCCGGGCGTAAGGCGGCTGGGGCGAGCGCGGTTCGAGGGCCTCGGCCCGGGCCAGGGCCTCGAGGGCGCGCTCGGGCCGGCCCTGCTCGGAATGCGCCAGGCCCAGGTTGTACCAGGCGCGCCCGAAGGACGGGTCCAGCTTCACGGTCGCTTCCAGGGCGGCCACCGCCTCGTTCTGCCGGTTCAGTTCGTTCAAGGCCAGCGCCAGGCGAAAGCGGAACTCGGCGTCGCGCGGGGCCAGTTGACAGGCGGTCTCCATGGCCTTGAGGGCTTCGTCGTGACGCCGTTCCAGGCTCAGGCTGACCGCCAGGGCGTTGAAGAGCGGGGCGGAGTAGCGGTCCCATTCGACGGCTTTCTGGAGCAGGGAGAGCGCCGCCGGGTTGTTGCCGCGGTCCATCTGCCAGACGGCGTTCTGGAGCAAACCCTGGGGCTGGTCCAACGACCAATCGAGGAAGCGGCGCAGGTCCCTGCCCGCGGGGGTATTGGTGTCGAGGGTGCGCCGCAGCGCCCATGCCGATTCCACCCGCACCAATCGCACCGGGTCGCTGAGCAGGCGCGCGAGGGTCTCCTCGACCCGGGGCTGGCCCAACCAGGGTTCCATCGCCCGGGCGGACATGGCCCGGACCAGCTCGTTGGTGTCGCCGGCGCGGTCGAGGATCGCGCTGAGCGCTTGAGCGTCCTCTCCGCTGCGGCGCAGCAGGAGCGTGGCCGCGGCGCGCCAGTAGGGAATGGGCTCGCGTCGGCTCAGCCCGGCAAGGGCGCCCGCCGCGTCGAACGCGCCGGCTCGCGCCCGGGCGATGACGCGGGTGCGCTCGCGCGCGGGCCGATCCATCCGGTTGGTGTACCACTTATTGACCGCCTCGATCGACCAATCGACGGTCTTGTCCTTGTGGCATCGATTGCAGGCGTTGGGGATGCCGTGCTCGCGGGTCAGCAGCGGGTCCGGGACGGTGAAGCCGTGGTCGCGGCGCCAATGCCGCGCCATATAGACCGTCTGCGGCATGTGGCAGTCCACGCAATGATCGCCGGGTGTGCCGCGTTTGTGAAAGCTGTGCGTGGCGGCGTCGATTTTCGGCGCCGGCGCGATGGGCCCGCCGTGACAGGTCATGCACAGGTCGTCGGAGGGCAGCCGGATTTTGGCCGAGTGCGGCTGATGGCAGTCCAGGCAGCGCACGCCCGAATAATGCATGCGGCTGCCCAGGAACGGCGCGAATTCATAATCCTCATCCCGCACCTGGCCGTCCGGATAATACACATCGGTTTCGTCCACGATGGACAGGCCGTAATGGTCGAAGAACCCATCGCCCACGCGGAAGGTCCCGGTCAGTTCGGCGCGGCGCGCGTGGCAGATGGCGCAGGTGTCGCGCATCTGGTCCTTGGAGAATCTGCGGAGGGTGGGGTCGCCCTTGGCCGGCTGGGAGCGCGGCCGCTGCCACTTCACATGGTCGGCCATGGGCCCGTGGCAGGACTCGCAGCCCACCCCGGCCTCGATCATGGTGGTGGCGTAGCTGTCGGTGGTTCGCCGATACCCTTTATCGACGCCGGTGTTGTGGCAGAAGGCGCACATCATGTTCCAGTTCATGCCCCGGCCGGTCCAATGCCCCCACTCGCCCGCCTGGCGATCCTCCTCGCCGTAGATGTTGAACCACTGGTTGCTGCGGGGGTCGTAAGCCACCTCGGTCACTTGGTGGCGTCCCCCGGGCGCACTCACCAGGAACTGCTGAAGCGGCTTCACCCCGATGACGCGCTCGGGGCCGAAGACCTGCCGGTCGCCCTGCCGGCTCATGGTCACGATCTCGATGCGCCCGCCGGGCGTGACCCGCGTATCCGAAACCTGCGTGCCATGCTTGAACGTGTGCGGCGGATCGAACGCCGAGCGGTCCTGGACCAGGTCCACCGGGCGTTCCGCCCTGGCATGATGCGACGGCTGCCAGAGATCGAAGGCCTCTTTGTGGCAATCCCTGCAACTGGCGGAGCCCGCGTAGGCTTCCTTGCCGGCGATCAGGTTTTCGTAGCCCGCGGCCGCCACAGGGGACGGCGATGGCGCGGGTTTGGCGGGCCCAAGCCAGAACCGCCAGGCCAGAACCGCCGCCAGACACACCAGCGCCAGCGCGGAGGCTTGCAGCAGCCGGGCGAGCCCGAGACCGGCAGTTTTCTCGTTGGCAGTCATGCGAACGAAGGCGAAGCGCTCTTTTCCGTCACGCACGAGAGCTTAGGGGCTGGTCCGGATTTCGCAAGCCGCCGAATCCGCCCGGAATCCGCTCGCACAGAGGAGTCACCGGGATGCACTGCAAGGTTCCCCTCACCCGCCCTGCGGGCACCCTCTCCCCATCCGATGGGGAGAGGGTCGGGGTGAGGGGCCAGTGTCGTGTGTCCCACGGACTGCGGAGCAAGCCGCCCTGTTCGGTCAACCTCAGGCGTTCTCGAACGCGCAGGGGACTGCGAACCTGCGCGATGCGGATTCCGATGAGCCGGCCTGGGGCCGGCGGGACGAGCGACGCAGCATCGAGGAGTCCTGTTTTTGAAAGGCCCAGGGCAAAAGGGCTTCGGTGGTGTGCGGACCAGGGTTCGCCGTACTGTGAGGTTGCGTTGGCCGGCCGCCTGAACCAAGATCAGCCATGCAAACGCCTCCGCAACGGCCCGGGCCACTCCCGTCAACCCCGCGCATTCGCCTGGAATTCCTGGCCGTCGCGTTGGTGTTGACGATTTCGACCGCCGGAGCCCTGGCCGACAACTGGCCGGCGTGGCGAGGGCCGGAGGGCACGGGGCTTTGCCGGGAAACCTCGCTGCCGCTGAAGTGGGGCACGAACCACAACATCCGGTGGCGCACGCCCCTGCCGGACCGCGGCAACTCGACGCCGATCGTGTGGGGAGACCGGGTCTTCCTCACGCAGGCCATCCTGAAGGAGAATCGCCGCACGGTGATGTGCCTGGACCGGCGCGACGGAAAACTCCTCTGGCAGGCGGGCACGACCTGGGCGGAGAAGGATTCGGGAGGCTCGGCCAACCCGCCCTGCACTCCTTCGCCGGTCACCGATGGCGAGCGCGTCATCGCCTGGTTCGGTTCGGCGGGGCTGTTCTGTTATGATTTCGAGGGGCGCGAACTCTGGCGGCGGGACCTGGGGCGGGCCTCGCACGGCTGGGGCTACGCCTCCTCCCCGGCGCTCCACGGGAATCTGTGCCTTCTGAATTTCGGCCCGGGGGCCCGGAGTTTTCTGGCGGCCGTGGATAAACGCACGGGCAGCAACGTCTGGCAACGGGATTTGCCTGCCATTCCCGCGGACGGCAAATGGGAGGACTACGGCGGAGATCTCAAGGACTGGAAGCGGCTGGGGTCGCCG
>JAKLEJ010000295.1 GCA_022711695.1 Verrucomicrobiota bacterium
GTCATTCTACCCGCCACCGGCCCTGGCCAAGTCTTCCGGCTGACTCAGCACGATTCCCTCGATCCGAAACTTGCAGCGACGGTATCGGGAACCAACCTGGTCATTTCCTGGGCGCCGCCCTGGCCCGATTACACGCTGGAATCCGCCTCCGCCATGCCGGCGGCCTCCTGGGAGCGCGTGCCCGGCGCCACCAACAGCCCGGTCACTCTGCCTCTCTCGCTCGGGCCGGGCTTCTTCCGGCTGCGCAAATGATGTTCCTGCGGCGATCCTGCTCGAAGCAGGATGGCTCCCATTCGCCGAGCGTGGAGGGCTTCGCCTCATAGGCTTCCCGGGACGCTGGTCGAACTCGGCGCTCATAGCGTCCCACAATCCGGTGAGACGGGCGCTGAGCCCTCGGGCCGTTCCCTGCGGCTTCGGGAGCCGACAATTCAGTTGAACCCGCCGGGCGAAGAGCGACAATACTGCCAATGATCAAGCAAGAGGAGCGGACGGTCGGGGTGGGGCGAGGGGAGAGGCCCGGCGGCGCCCGGGAGGCCGGGAGGTGAACCCGCTCGCCCCCATCGAGCGGCTCGAGCGCAACGCCCGGCGCGTGGGCGAGATCGTGGGCGTGCTGGCCAAGTACGGCCTGGCCGACTGGCTGAGCGGCATTCCCATGACCCGGGTGCAGGACTGGCTGCAGAGCATGGAAGGCCAGCGCATCACCGAGCTGCGCGTCGAGGAGCGGGTGCGGCTGGCGCTCACCGAACTGGGAACCACCTTCGTCAAGCTCGGGCAAATGCTGAGCACCCGCCCGGACATCGTGGGGCCGGAAATGGCGCAGGAACTGTCGCAGTTGCAGTCGGCGGCCCCGGCCGATCCACCCGAGGTGGCGCGCCGAACCGTCGAAACCGAACTGGGCCGGCCGCCGGAGGAGCTTTTCGCCGAGTTCGTTCCCGAGGCGGCGGCTTCGGCCTCGATCGCCCAGGTGCACCGGGCGCGGTTGCAGGGCGGCGGATGGGTCGCGCTCAAGATCCAGAAGCAGGGCGTCGAGGCCAAGGTCGAGGCGGATTTATCGATCCTTTCGGGCCTGGCGGAGCTGGCGGAGAAGCACGCCACCCAGCTTAAGAACTATCAGCCGGTGGCGCTGGTGCGGCACTTCCGCCACTCGCTCCTGCAGGAGCTGGACTTCACGCACGAACGCCGGAACATCGAGGAGTTCACCCGCAATTTCGCCCACGACGCCGCGGTGCGCTTTCCGGCGGCGTATCGGGAGTTCTCCAGCCGCCGCGTGCTGACTATGGACTGGCTGGAGGGCATCCCGGGCGGAGCGGCGGACCGGCTGACGGCCTCGGGGGTGGATTTGAACGAGTTCGCCCGGCGGGGCGCCAACCTTTATTTGGCGATGATCTTTCGAGATTCGTTTTACCATGCCGATCCGCACCCGGGGAACCTGCTGCTGCTGCCCGGAGGCCAGGTGGGGGTGTTGGACTGCGGCATGACCGGGCGCCTGGACGAGGGGCTGCGCGACGACATCGAGGGCTTGTTGCTGGCGGTGGCCCAGGCGGATGCCGAGGGCCTGACCGACGTGGTCTGGCGCCTGGGCGCGGTGCTTCCGGAGTGTCCCCGGGAGCAGTTGCGCGCCGACCTCTCCGAGTTCGTGGCGGACTACGCCAACCGCTCCATCAACGAGCTGGACTTGAGCGCGGCGCTCAACGGCCTGAGCGACATCATCCGGCGCAACCGCATCTTCCTGCCGCCGCGGCTGTCGCTGCTGCTGCGCACCCTCGTCCTGCTCGAGGGCACCTCGCGCCTGCTCAATCCCCGTTTCAGCCTGGCCGAACTGATCCAGCCGTTTTATCAACAGGCCCTGGGACGGCATCTGTCCCCGCGGCGCGTGCTGGTGCGGCTGCAGCGCACCTACCGCGATTGGGACCGGTTCCTGCAGGCCTTGCCCCGGGACCTGAACGAGACCCTCATTCGCTTTCGAACCGGCAAGTTCAGCGTCCACCTGGACCATCGCCATCTGGACCCGGTGGTCAACCGGCTGGTGCTGGGCATCATGACCGCCTCGCTGTTCCTGGGCTCGTCGCTGCTCTGGAGCATGAAGGCGCCGCCGATGCTGGGCGGCGTCTCGGTCTTTGGCTCGATCGGCTACATGATGGCGGTGTATCTGGGCTGGCGGCTCTACCGCGCCATCAAGAAATCGGGCGACATCAACTCCAAGGACGGCTGAGCCGATGGGCGCGCGACGCCTCGCCGGGGCAAAGGCGGCGCCGATCCAACTGAGGCGCAGCCTTACTCGACGGTCAGGCCGTCCAGCCAGACGGTGAAGGGGTCGCCGCCCCAGGAGTCCAGGGACAGGCTGAGCGCATCGATCCGCTCGAGCGAGGCCGAGCCGGTGTCCCGCCGCTGCCAAAAGGCGTCGCCCGCCAGGGGAATGGTCACGGGCATCCACGTCCAGCGCGCTTCGCTGAAGGGCGGGTCGTTCAGCAGGTTGGCGTCCTTGGCCGGCTTGTATTCGATCTGGCCGGCGGCGCCGAGCAGTCGGACCACGGGACCTGCATTCTGGTAGCCCGGCACATTCGGATTCAGCGCCCGTATCCAGAAGCGGATGGCTCGTTTGCCGGTGAAGTTCCATCGCGCGTCGCGGGAGGCGGGATAGATGGCGGTGGCATAGGCCCCGGGGTAGGGCGCCGGGGTGAATCGCAGGCATTTGCCCCCGACGATGCCTTGCGGATCGTCCTGGAAGAGGATGCGCGCCTTGCCGTCCTGGTTGAGCTCGAGTTCGACGCCCCACCGGGCCGCCTGGCCTTCGGTTCCCAGTTCGAGGACGACGGGGGCCACCACCAGCAGATCGCGCCAGGCAAGGTCCGCCAGGCTGCCGTTGTCCACGGTGAGTGACACCCGATGGAAGCCCGGCTCCTGGAACACACGTTCGAGGATGGGCTTGTCCATGCTGGCGCCATCGAGCCACCACCGGTAGCGGAGCGGACGCCCGGCCGGATCGCGGCTCTGGGTGGCGTCGAACCGGGCTGGTTCGCCCACCTTGACCACTTCCGGACCGAACAGGGTAGCCCGCGGCGCCGCCGGGAGCGGATCAGAGGCGGGCAATGTCACCCAGTCGGACACATCCTGGACGGCGAGGTCGTTGACGTTGCTGGCAAAGGTGTTGGCGGCTGCCACCATGGCGGCGCCCCACCGGCCCCAGATGCCAAAGCGGTTGCTGGCGATGCGGTTTCCCTGGACGATCCAATGCTCGGTGCGCCAGCGCCGGCCTTGCGAACCTGTGTCGCCTCGAAAGGCGATGCCCGCGCCGTTGTTGTGGTGGAGATCGTTGCCCAGGATGACGGTGTGGCTGGCCGGACCCCCCACGATCACGATGCCCCCGTGCCCGAACCCGCCTTCCGGGGCGTGATGGTTGCCCTCGGGCCGGCCGTTGAAGGCCGCCTCGTTGCCGATGAGCACGGTCTGATCGCTGCCCCCCAGCCAAAAGCCGTAGCTGCCGTGGTTGGCCTTGTTGCGGATGAACGTGTTTCCCGGGCTCCACGACTCAACGCAATTGTTGTTGGCGTAGGAAGTGTCGTTCTCCACGAAGACGTTGCCTTTGGACACCCAGCGGTTGAGCGGCCGGATGAAGACGCCGTCGCCGCCCTGGGTGATGTCGTTGCGGAAAAAGTAGTTGTCGTCCGAGCCCGTCTCGATCAGCACGCAGGTCGAGTCGCGCGCGTGAACCTCGCCGGCGGCGCGGTCGATGCGGATGCCGTAGGAGAGGTTGTTTCTCAAGAACCGGTTGCGCGACGCCCGCCAGAGCTTGGCGCACGTGTTCGAGCACCGGGAGAAATCGTTGTCCTCGATCAGGTTGTCGTCCGACTCCACCAGGTGAATCCCGTCCCAGACCCGGCTGGCGGTGTTGCGGCGGATCACGCAGTGGCGGGCGTCCTCCAGGAGGAGGCCGCCGCGCGGCGGCAGTTCGCCCCAGCCGTGTTTCGGGTTGTGGTAGTTGTCCGAGAAGTCGCACCCCTCGATGGAGACGGCTTTGGCATGCCGGAGGACCAGCCCCGTGGCGAAGCCGCGCGCCTTCAGATTCGTGACGATGACGTCGGTGGCCCCCTCGACGAGAACCCCGACCCCGGCGGACTCGAACGACTTGAGGTCGCCGCTGCGGCCCGGTCCCACGAGGGTGGCGCCGCGGCCATCGATGCGGACGTGGCTGACCCGAACGATCAGCCGCATCGGCAGGAGGGCCTCCTTTTCCAGGACGAGATCGTTGGTCACGACGAGTTCGCGCAGGCCGGAGGGTTCGGCGGCCGCCCCCGCGACCAGTGAAGCCAGGAGAACGGCGAGGACGGCGCCAGGGATCCGGCAGGGGAATTGTGCGTTCATCGACCCATTAACCGCCGCTGCGGATCGAGCGTCAAGCGCATCGAGGCCGTCGAAGAGGGATTTGCCGGCGACGCTCAGAGGAACCACGAAACACACCAAAGACACCAAAGGGAAACTAAAATGAGGCCATGGACTCGACGGAGCCGGAGCGCAATGCGGATTGGAGGGCGCACTTCGAATGGCTCAGGAAACAGCAAGGCAAGGGCGACGGCTTCCTGAATTTCCGCGAGCATGCTCATGACGTGAAAGACCTAGCCCGTCGCCGTGGTTTTGGCAACGCGGATTCCACATTCTGTCAAGAAACCGCTTGCCTCCGCCGGGCGGGGGAGCGGATATTTGCGGCGCATTTTGAGCCGTTTTTTCCGAGCTATGAAGAGCGTTCGTTTTGGCATCATTGGGCTGGGCAACATGGGCCGCTTTCACGCCGATTACCTGCTGGCGGGCAAGGTGGCCCGCGCGGAGGTGACCGCGGTGAGCGACGCGGTTCCGGCGGCGCTCGAGCGCTACAAGCAGCTCAAGACCTTCGAGCGCGGCGAAGACCTGATCCGCTCCGGCGCGGTGGACGCCGTGATCGTCGCCACGCCCCATTTCCTGCACACGTCGCT
>JAKLEJ010000296.1 GCA_022711695.1 Verrucomicrobiota bacterium
AACATCAGGGTGAACGCGCTGGTGGAAAGGCTGAGGATGGAGTTGCGCGGCGCGGCGTCGCTATGGGCCCTGGCAGGCGCCTCCGGCCTGGCCGAAGCCATCACGGCGGCCGCCGTCAGACGGGCCGCGGGATCGTTGGTTCCGTTCATGGCGATTGGAGCAGGGTTGGTTCAACTGGGTTTTTCGGCGCCGCGCCGGGCGTAAAACCACCAATTGACTGCTGTCGCCAGCAGGCAGTAGCCCAGCAGCCCGATGAAGAAAGGCTTCGCGGACCCGGCGCTCCCAACGGACCAGCCCATCAGCGTCGAAAAGAGGAACGGGCCGTAGGCGGCGATGGCCGCCGTGAAGCCGATCACCCCGGCCCCCTGGCGGGGCGAGTGGGAGAAGATCACCGGGTACTGGCGGAAGGTGGCGGCGTTGCCCACCCCCGTGCAGAAGAAGAGGCCGAGCATCACCCACAAGAACATTGGGAACTGCTCGAGCGACCCCGGAGTCAGGAGCCCCCCGAACCCCAGGATGGCCGCGCCTGTCATCAGGCCCAGTCCGCAAAGCTGGGTAAGGATCGCCCCGCCCCAACGGTCGGCCAACGGGCCGGCCGCCACGCGCATCGCCGAGCCAATCAGGGGCCCCAGAAAAGCGTAGCGGAGCGGGTCGGGAGCGTCCGGGAACTTGCCGTAAACGGTCTTGATCAGCATCGGAAAGACCGCCGAGAGCCCCGAGAAGGCGCCGAAGGTCATGACGTAGGTGATCGTGCACAAGTAGGTGTGCTTGTTCCTGAAGATATCGAGCTGCTCGCGAAAGGAGGCTTTGACGGGAACGCTGCGCAGGAAGATCCAGGCCAGCGCGCCCAGAACGACCAGAAACGGCACATACCAGAATACCGCATTCTGCAGCCAGATGGACGAGGTCTTTCCCGCCTTGGAGTACGCCTGGGCGCCTCCAAAGAACCCGCCGGCGACGGCGAAAGTGACGATCCACGGCGTCACGAACTGGGTGAGGCTGACGCCGAAGTTGCCCAAGCCCGCCTGGATGCCCAGGGCCGTTCCCTGGAGCCGCTTGGGAAAGAAGACGCTCGTGCTGGGCATGAAGGAGGAGAAGTCGCCGCCGCCAAACCCGGCCAGGAACGCCAGCAGGATAAAAATCCAGAACGGCGTGCCCGGGTTGAGAATGGCGAAGCCCAGCCCCAGGCAGGGCAGGAGTTTGGCCAGCGTGGCCACCGTGATGACCTTGCGCGTGCCGAAGATCGGGATGAGAAACATGTGGACCAGCCTCAAGGAGCCCCCCGCCAGGCCGGGCATGGCGGTGAGCCAGAACAATTGAGCGTCGGTAAACTTGAACCCGATTCCGGGCAAGCGCACCACCACCGCGCTCATGACAAACCAACTGGCAAAGGAGAGCACCAGCGAGGCCGTGGTAATGGTCAACGTGCGCCAGGCGACACGCTTGCCGGTGTGTTGCCAGAAAGTCGGATCCTCGGGGCGCCAGTCAGTGATGGGGGCGGGCATGGGGAGGTTTCGGGTTTGGAGTGGCCGGGCCCTCCGGGCGTCACGGGGCAGCGAGGTCCTCCTCCTCCTCATTGGGCGCGGTGGCGGCGAACCCGCGAAGAAGGTGTCTCAATCCGTAGAACCCCAGCAGGGTGGCGGCCAGGACCACCAGGATCTGAGGCAGGTTTCGCTGGAGATTGGCCCGGAACAGCAGCCAGGGCGCGCCATCGCTGCGCAGCAGCGGATGCGTGCCGGCCCGGTATTCTTCGGCGTCAGCGATGCCGTCGCCGTCGAGGTCGCTGTCCTTCGGCAGCGCCGCGGCAAGCTGCTCGGGCGCGAGCCGCAGTTCCAGGAACCTGCGTTTGCCCAAGCTTTGAACGATGTGGTTGCCGAAGGCGTTCAAGATGGGGCTGTTGGGCTTTGCGTTCGGCTCGAACGCAGCCCGGGCGCGCACCAATTCCGCCTGCTCGGCGGCCGTCAACCGCCCAATCTGGCCCGGGGCGGCCCCCTCGGGACCGTCCGGATGCGAGTGGCACAGGGCGCAGTTGACAGCGCGCCGGGAGGTCTTGACAACGGATTGCTGGAACTCGGGGTAGGCCTGCAGGGGCGAAGCCGCCCCGAGCGCCAGCGCGCAGGCCAGCGCCAGGCGGGTCCAGCGAAAGGGGATGAAAAAGGCGCGCATGATCAGCCCTTGAAGAGGTGGTAGATGGTTTCGCCGAAGACGGTCATCACGAGGAGGTAGAGGCCAGCCGCCACCGCCAACACCTGCAGCGTGCGGCGGTTGGTGTTTCGAAATATCCAGGGGGTCCCGAGCAGGACAACGCCCAGCAACCCCTGCCCCGCCAGGATCACCCAAAACGGCAGCAATTCCAGCGGGTAGTAAATCCAGAAGAAATACCACTCGGGCTTGATGCCGTCGGGGGTCGAGCCCTTGGGATTATACGGTTCGAAGAGAGGATAGGCGAAGAGCGACTCGAAGGGCAGGCAGAGCCCGAGCACGAAGAGGATCATGAAGGCCACGCCCCACACCGACAGATCCTTGAGAAGGAAAGCCGGGAAGAACTTCTCCATGCGCCTGGGCTTGTCGTCCACGCCCTGGCTCATGCCGTGAAGCTGAACGGAAAGCAGGTGGGCGCCCAGGACGGCGACGATGCCCAGCGGCAGGATGATGACATGCAAGGCGAAGAAGCGGCTCAGCGTCGCCTGGCCAACGGTGGCCTCCCCCTGGATGATCTCCTTGATCGCGGCTGGCCAGAGGGACATCTGGCCCGGCAGGTAGGCGCCGATTTCCTCGATGGTTTGCAGGCCGATCTTGGTGGCATTGACGGCGATCTGGTGCCAGGGGAGCAGGTAGCCGGTAAAGCCGAAGGCGAAGGTGATGCCCAGCAGCAGCGCGCCGCTCACCCAGGTCAGCTCGCGCGGCCGCGCAAAGGCCTTCATGGCAAAGGCGCTCAGCAGATGCCCCAACACGCTGGCGATCATCAGCGACGACGCCCAGGCGTGGATGTTGCGCACCAGCGCCCCGGCGGGAACATGCTCGGTGATGTATTCCACGGAGGCGTGGGCGTCGCTCACGGTGGGCTGGTAGTAAAAGAGCAGCATCAGCCCGGTCACCACCTGAACCATGAAGAAGAACAGCGCCAGCCCTCCCAGGTAATAGCCCCAGGAGAGACGATGCACCGGCACCTCCTTCTTGCCCACCATCGAGGCGAAGTTGAGCTTGTCCACCGGGAAGCGTTCGGCCAGAAAGTCTCCCGTGCGCCGAAGTGTTTGCTGCGGTTTCATATGCCCTCTGGGATCCTGCCAGTGGTCGTCATGCAAAACGGCGGGTTAGGACGGTCCCAGGTCGCGGCCCGGCTTGGTGATGTAGAGGCTGCACTGGGAAAGCGACGCGGGATCGAGCAGTCCCGGCAATGGCTGTCCCGGCTTGCGGCTTGCCACCACCTTGCCGCCGGCGTCCACCAGCGCCCAGCCGATCTGGGGCAGCGGCAGCTTGGCCGGAGCGCCGTCGTTGGGCCGTCCGGTCTGCACGTCAAAATAAGAGATGTGGCAGGGACAGAGGACGCGGCCCCGGGCGTCCAGCTCGCTTCCGACGGTGCAGCCGAGGTGGGTGCATTTGGCGGACAGCACGATGGGCAGGCCGTCGCGCCCCTTGAAGGCCAGCCCGGGCCCCATGGCGTAGTCGATGAAATAGCGCCCCTTGGTCTCGACCAGGTCGGCATACCGACCCACGAGAATCATGTCGTTGCGCTGCCGCTCCAGCTCGAGCTGCCGCTCCTCGGCGGTCTGCTGGAGCCGCTCGAGCTTCTTCTGCAACAGTGCCGACTCGGACTCGAGATCCGGGCGCGGTCCCCGAAAGAAACTGAGGGTCTTCTCCGACACCCCCAGCGCCAGCAGCCCCGTGGCGCCGGCGGCCCCGGCGGCGCCTTTGAGGAACTCCCTGCGGCTTTCGGCCTGGACCACGGCGGCCCTGGCTTGCTGCCGGCGGCGGACGTTGTTCCAAAGGACGAGCTGAGGAGCGCGCCAGAGGTAGGGCAGCGGCACAGCCAGCAGATGCATCAGGCGCGTGAACGGCAGCAGCAGAACGATCAGCCACGCCCCCACCAGATGGAGTTTGAACAACATGGGGAAGTCGGCCACATAGGACAAGTCCGGGCTCAAGGTGACCAGGCCCCAAAAATACGGGACCACGGTGCCGGCGCTCCAGGCGGAGCCGTAGCGGAAGTGGATGGCGCTCATCAGGCCCACCAGGATCTGCCCGAGCAGCAGCGCCGAAACGATCAGGTCGGCGGGGACGGTCACCGCCTGCACGCGCGCCGAAGTCAGGCGGCGGTAGATGAGGGCGGCCAGCCCTGCCAAGGCCAGCAGCGAGCCGGCCACGCCAAGCGCCTCCACGACAAACAGCGCGCCCGGCGCCGCGAGGAGGCTCGACCAGATTTTCGGAAAGACACCCGCCACGACGTGCCCGGCCAGGACCACGAGGATCCCCAGGTGCCAGGGCGCCGAGCCCCAGGCCAACTTGCGGTCCTCGAGAAACTGAGAAGACCGGGAGGACATGGAAAACGGGTTGCCGCGAACGCGCCGGATGCCAACGATCAGCGCCGTGACGATGGCGATATACGGCAAGCCGACAAAGAGGAAGGCGTCAACCATAGGCGTCAGGATTTGAAGGCGGGCTCGCGTCCATCCCGCGAGGCGGGCGGGCGCGCTGCCCAGGTTTCGCCGCCGCAGCCGCAGCCCGCGGCGGTCGGGGCGCAGCCCCCGGCGTGGCTGCGCATCCGATCCACCGGACTGGGCGCGGGCGTCATCCCGGGATAGGCCCCTCGCAGAACCTCCCGCGCCGCTTCGAGCAAGGCGCGATACGGATTCTCCTCCGCCAGGCCGGCGATCATCTTGTTCAGCGGCCCCAGCAGGCAAAACGCGGCCAGGTCATGCCGTTCCGCCTCGTCCGTCCCGGCGGCAA
>JAKLEJ010000297.1 GCA_022711695.1 Verrucomicrobiota bacterium
TTCACAGTTGCGTTCAGCCAGGTCTGCCCAGACAGGACCACATAACGGTCCACACCCGCGTGGACCGTGGGCGGGAAGTTCGGGGATTTGCCCGAGTCGAAGACGCGCCAGTCGAGGATGCCGGTGCTGCTGCGGCCCTGGGAATCGAATTCCAGCCGCAGCCTGGCAGTGGCGATCTCGGGGAAGGTGGTGGTGTTAAACTTGTTCGCCTCCAGGCCGAGCCCCTCGGCCCCGGGCACGGCAACGAAATCCGAGCCGTTCCAATACTTCAGCCGGCAGGCGGAAGGCAGCCGCACTCCGCGGTGGTCGTCGAACCAATACACGTCCACCCGCCGGGTGGAAACGGGCTGGCTCCACTCGTATTGCACCCACTGCGTGCCGGACTGCGGCCAGTTCCCGTAAGCTCCATGGCTCTTGTCGTCCGAGTGGCGCGGGGTGGCGCCGTCGTTGAGCGCGGCGATCGTCTCGTGGCCGGAAACGAACGAGGTTGTCGGCGACGCCACCAGGGCCAGGTTGGCGCCCGGGTCAGTCGCGGAATCCGGCGCCGTGGCCGCGGTCGCGGCGGCCGCCAACAGAACGAAGTTCAAACGGAGGAGTCGTCTCATCGTGCAAGGGTTCATGGGATTCGCCGCACGGTCAAGCCCGCCGTTCTCACTTTGGCGGAGCGGGCTCGACGCGGAAGGGGGTAGCGCCCTCAGGGGCCACGCGGAGGACCATCCTGGAGGCGCGGCCGGTTTCGGCGCGAAAGGCGCTTTGGACTGCGCCGTCGCTCACGGAATAAAGGCCGGGCGGCAAACCCTCGAGGGTCAGCGCAGCTTCGTGCCGTGTCGGCGCCCTGCTCTCGATCTCGAACTCCAGGCGATCCAACTCGCGGGAAACCTGGATCGGCCGCTCCGCCGCAAAACCGTCCCGGTCCAGGGACAGGTGAAGGCGCCGCTCGCCGAGCACGGCATGAAAGCGCTGCCGCACCCCATCGCGGGGCATCACACCGATGAGGGCGTTGGTTTGAACGACCTCGCCGCCCAGGGCCATCAGGCCAAAGATCGGATCGTCAAAAAGGACGGCGCAGGCGCCCTCGATGCCGGCCACCAAGCCGTGATCGGCCTCGCCGCAGACCGGCCAGGCCCCCCGGGGAAGATCCCGGGTGGCCGGATTCCACTCCGTGCCGCGCCGCCGCGGTTGGAAGCCCCAGCTCATGGCGCCGTCGTGCAGCGGGCCGGGCGTCCAGAAACCGAAGTTCGACCGCGGATCGCCCGAGTTCAGCAGCGCCCACGCGCTCAACATCGAGGCGTAACCCAGGCGCAGGTTGGCGGCCGGCCGCGGATCGCGCCGCAGCGCGTAATCCAGCACGGCCCAGCCGCCCATTTGCGACATGTAACTGAGCGTGTAGCTGGCGCTGCCGCACCCGCGAAAGTCGCTGCCCAGCGACCAGTAGTTGGCCTCGAGCACACCGCGGCAGGCCAGGTTCGCGAGGTGTTGGCGTTCGAGAAAGTCCGCGTGGCGCTTCCCCTCGATGAACGGGTGCGAAAACCGCTTGTTCAGGTTCCGATCGTGCCAGAGGTTGGTGTCCGGGCGCAGCGGGGTTTCCACGGCATACTTCGCCGCCGCGTAGGTGGATTCGTAGGCCGTCGAGTCGATCGGCATCTCCGAGGCGAACGGCCATGCGCTGTCGTAGAGAAAGTACTTCACCTTCTTCTCCCACTCGCCGCGAAGGAAATCCGCCTTCGCCTGCTGGCCTTCCGCCTCGAGCGCGGCGATCAGCGGCAGCAGGTATTTCTCGTGGAAGTTGCCCACGGTGTATTGCCAATAGACCCAGCCGGTGAAGCTCCAGCCGCCTTCCATGCGGAGGGCCGCCGGCACTTCGAAGTAGGCGCGGGCCGTGCCGTAGGCGCGCTCGAGATATTCGGCGGCGCTGCATCCCTTCACGAGATCGGGCCGCTGCTTGGCGATGCGATACAAGTTAAAGTAGAGCGCAAAGTAAGTCGGGTAGTCGAAGGTGCGCCACATCCGGCAGGCGCTGGGACCGCCGGGGCGGCTGATCCCCTGGTCGAGCGGGTCGCGCTCGGCAAAGCGGTTCTGCTTCCAGGAATCGGAGCCGTAGATCCCGTAAGGGAACGGGTTTTCCTGGTCGGTGCGCTGGTGTTTGCCCCAGACGAAGCGCTGGATGAAATACTCCAGCGAGGCGACCTCGGCGGCGTCGGGAAACGCCACGTTCTTCTCCGCCACGAGCAGGCACTTGCCGTTCGACGGGTCGTCCGAGCCGCTCACCGCGTAGGGATGCTGGCCCGCCAGGTGGTCGGGCCCGAGCAGGTTGCGGCCTGCCGGCTGGCGCCGATCCCAGAGGCTGTAAAGGCCGTCGTACCATTTGGACGGATCCCGGTGCTGCTGGTTCTTCACGATGAACGCCGCGCGCTTCTTGATGAGTGTCTCCAGCGGTTCGGTTACGAAGAACTCCAGCGGCATCGCACGGTTGTCCGCGTAGCGAACCACGAGCCGGTTCTCGCCCAGCCGCTCGAAGTTCACCCGAAAGACCGCGGCGTCGGCCGTCCGCCCGGCCAGTCTCTCCACGCGGGTCTCGGCGGGAAACTCCGGTTCGATGCGCAGCGCCTGGTGCTGCGTGCGCAGGGCGATGCGGGCCTGCAGATCGCGCGGCACGGTCATCCCCGGGACGACTTGGACGTCCACGCCGCCGCGCTGACGAAGCGCCGTCCGCACGCCGTCGTAGGAATCGGCCCAGAAGAAGTTGAAGGCGTGCCGCGCCTCCTCGCCGGGCTTGAGAACGCGGCTGGTGTGCGACTGCCGCCAGGTTCCGCCCGGCGTTTGCGCCGCGGCTTTCGAATGAACGAACACCGAGTAACGGTCCCCGCCAAAGGCGTAATCCATCCCTTCCGAGGCGAAGAACTCCAGGCTTGTGTCCCCCTCCGGCATCATCGCCAGGAACGCTCCGCTGCCTTTCACCGGCAGCCAGTAGAGGAACGAGCCATGCCCCGCGATGAAGGCGTGCCGAAAGACGCGCCGCACGAAGGTCTCCTCGTGATCCCACACAAAATCCGTATTCATCGGCAACGGCAGGGCAAGGTCGCCGATTTCCAGCGGCTCAGGCCCCGTGTTCTTCACCGCGAACGCCCAGCGCAAAGTCTCGCCGCGAGGCTGCAGCTCCGAGCGCAGTTCCACGTCATTGGCGCTCTGGCGAAGCTCGCGCCACGGCCCCTCCGCCGCGCGCACGCGCAGCACCACCGCTCCCAGCGAGTGCCCGCGCCGGATGAATTCCACGCGGCTGGCATCGCCCGCGCGGCGGAGACTCGTCAGCCAGCCGGTTTTCGGATCGACGACGCGAACGAACTGCGCGTCGGCAGGATCTCCGGCAGCGACGGCCTGCGCGTTGGGCAGCGATAGAGCGACGGCGGCAAGAACGGCGAACGACAGCGCTCCCCTGCCTGGCGAGGTCCGATGGATGTGTCGATTCCTGCCCATTTGGTTCTTGCGACGACGGCAGCCGCCGAATGGTCCGCTCACGGTTTCGCCTCCCCCACCACGCGCAGGCCGAACACACCGCCGGCGGTGCTTCCCGGATGCGCCCGAAACTTCACGGTGATCCGGTCCAACTTCTGGCCGAGCGCGTCGGTCTTGCCCTGGACAAGATCGAACGGGATCGGATGGCGCGCTTCGAAGAACTCGCCTGGCTTGTTCCGCAAGAGCGTCTGGGTGGCCAGCAGGCGGTCATTGGCCAGAACGTCGAACACGCGGCGGTCTTGCTCGCCGCCCCAGTAGGTGACGACAAGCTGGGCCGGCCGTTCGGTGGGGACTTTGAGCTCGTAGCTGAACCAGCCGCCGCCGCCCGCGTGACGGTAGGCGCGGCCGTTGAAGGGGCCGCTGTTGCCCGTGCCCTGGAGCTTGTGGTCACGCTCCGACTTGCCATCGCCAATGAGCACAAAGTCCACCGAGTCCTTCGTGAGGTCCCGCAAGCGGCGCTGCTCCTCCGCGGCCCTGGCGAACGCCGGGCTGGCGCTGTCCTGCAGCCACACCGCATACGAAAACGCCTTGCTGCCTCGCTCGGGTTTGGGCTCGCCGTCGCGATACCATCGGCCAATGTTGCTGAACGGAACGAAGCGCGCCTGGGCCTGCTGGCCGCTGACGAGCCGCACTTCCGTCTCGAAGAAGGGCCCCAGCGCCCCGGCAGCGGCTGCGACCGCCCGCACGGGCGGCTTGCGCCGCGCCAAGCCCGCCTCGCGTCCTGCGTCGTAGGGCGCAGGCACGGCGGGATCCTTCCACCAGACGGTGTCGAGCGCATACACGACCGGCCCGCGCACCAGCGCGAGCGGCGCCGCACCGTCCTCCCAGTGGTCGTGCTCAGTCCAGCGCGGCGTCATCGGGAGCGTGACCTTGACGGTGGAACCGCCCTGCCGTCCGATCGGAAGACTCAAATAGGCGCCGGGCCTCACGCCCGCGACCTCGGCCATGTTCACCATCGCCGTCGGGTTCTCGCACCAGGCTGGAATGCGGATGTGCAGGGTGAAGGGCGCTTCGCCGGCCTCGGGCTCGATTCGCAGAAGGACGGTTTCGGTTTCCGGATAACCGGTTTCCTGCTTGATGACCGCGCGCTTGCCGTCGTTGAGCTTGAACTCGGCAGTCGAAGGCACGAACTGGTTCACGTAAATCCCCTCCCTGCCCTGCCCATAGATGAAGCGCGGCAGCATCGCCACAATGCGGTGCCCGCTGCCGGTGCAGCAATCCGGGCCGTGGAAATAGTCGTCCGGCTTGAAGCCATTCGGCGGCGTGTGATAGCGGTAGCAATCGCCATCGACCGTCTGCGAGGCGAAGACGTGGTTGAACAGCAGACGCTCGATGGCGTCGGCGTAGCGCGGTTCCCCCGTGAGTTCCAGGAGGTATTGGGTGAGCTCCATCCACGACATGGTCGCGCATGTCTCGACGACGTGCCCG
>JAKLEJ010000298.1 GCA_022711695.1 Verrucomicrobiota bacterium
GTTCGCCGCTGGCGGCCAGGAGGGTCTTGTTCAGGACCAGGTCGTCATAGACCGGGTGCTTCGGGTGGGCGTAATGGGGTTTGCCGCTGACCATGACGTTGTTGTCGAAGCGGTAAAGCTCGTTGCCGCGGGGGCTGAACGAGCCCGGCACGTTATTGTTCACGGTCTGGCGGAGCTTGGCCGGCTCGTTCAGGCAGCGGCCGTCCTTGCTGTCGTAGATGGCCGGCGAAACGGCGTTGCCGCCCGCCAGATAAAGACGGCCGCCGAAGAGCATCAGGTGTCCCTGCACGCTCACGCCGGCCATGCCCTCCGCATCGAGGTGACCGGAGCTGTTGTTCTGCCATTTGATGCGGCCGGTGGCGGCGTCCAGGGCATAGACGTGGGTGCCGTCGTAGTTGACAATGCCGGCGGCGAAATAGGCCACGCCCTCCTCGACCAGCACCCCGCTGCCGACCGGCCAGGTGGACTGCAGTTGGCCATAGACCGGGATGCGGCGTTCTTCGGGAGCGGCGCGGAAACGCCACAAGGGCCGGCCGGTTCGGGCCTCGTAGCAATAGACCCAGCCGTCCCCGGAGCCCACCAGGGCGCGCCCGTTCCAGATGCAGGGCGGATACCGAATGTCGCCGCCGGTGGCCGACTTCCAGGCCAGTTCGCCGCTGCGGGCGTCCAGGGCGCGCACCACGCCGTCCGACCCGCCCAGGAAGACAAGATTTCCCGCGGCGGTCGGCGCGGTGGGAGTGAAGGCAGTCGGCGGGCTGAACTGCCACACCTGAACGGCCTTTGCGGCAAGCCGGGCCGCGGTGGTCGCCGTGCCCGAGTTGTTGGCCCGGAACGAGGGCCAATCCTCCGCGGACGGCGCCAAAGCCGTCGGGGGTCGGGTGTCGCCGCCCAGCAGTTCCAGGCGCTCGGTGTCGGCGGCGCTGCGGTTGAACTGGAAGCCGCCGGCCGGGCCCAGGGCGGTGATCCCGTAGAGCGACAGGTTGCAGTCGCACACCGAAGGCCACCAATAGAGGAGGCCGTTGGCGATGGTCACGCCGTCATGGCAGTTGGGGCGCATGGGCGACACCAGTTGCGGCTGCCGGCTGTCGAGATCGAGCCGCGTCGAGCCGCCGTTGGCGCGGCAAAAGAGCGCGTCGATCGAGCTGGTCACGCGCGTGCAGGCCCGCCGTCCCAGCTTGATTTCATCGAGCACCTTGCCCGTGAGCGGGTCAAAAACCCGCGTGGGATCCTTGTCGATCTGGCCCGGCAGGCCGATCAGGGCGTCGTCGCGGATGATGACCTGGTAGTTGTCGTAAGGATGTTCCCAGAGCACCCGGCCGTCCTCGCTCGAGAGGGCCAGCAGCTTGCTGACGGCGGGGCCGGCGAAGTAGAGCGCGCGGTCGCCGGCCCTCAGGTAGGCGGTGGTGCGCCAGTTGGTGCGCCAGTCCTGCCGTTTGGAATACTGGCCCAGCGAGTTAAAGAGGCCGGAGGCGTTCTCGGGAGTCTTGCGCCAGATTTCATCCCCCGTGCTGGTGTCCAGGCACGTCAGGTACTCGCCAAAACGGAACGCGAAAATGCGGTTGTTCTTCAGCACCAGCGCTCGGCTGTCCACGGGCTTTTCCTCGCGGTGGCGCCAGAGGACCTTCTTGCTGGACGGATCGATCGCCAGCAGCGTCTGGCCGTAGCCCCAGGTGTGCTCGTCCTTGTTGAACCCGGGTGAAAGCGGGGCCCACGGCCAGCCGTGATGGGTCATCTTCGCCCGAATGACGGGGTCGCGTTCCTCCGGGTCGCCGATCAGCGCGTAGAGCACCCCGTTTTCAAGGGCCATCCATTTCCAAAACGTGCCCCCGGCCGCTTCGGCCGGCGGCGCGATCTCCTCGATGAGCTTCCCGGTGGCCGCGTCCAGCACCTTGCAGGACTTGTCGTCGCCGAAATAGACGCGGGTGGCGGTGGCGATGAGCGTGTTGCGGTGGACCATCAGGGCGGCGGGGATCTCGCGGCGCCAGAGCAAGGCCCCGTTGTAGCCGTTGAACGCGGCCAGCGTGTTCAGCCACGGCTCCTCGCGGGCCTTGAACGCAATATGCCCGAAGGCCTTGAAGACGCGCCCGCCGGCGGCGACGGCCACCTGGGGCAGCGGCGCATACCGCGGATCGGCGAGGAATTGGGTCAGGTAGGGGCCGCGCGCCACCTGGTCGCGCGAGAGCGGATTGTTGTCCGCCCCGTGGTAGGGATGGCTCCAATCATCCACGCCGGCGGGGACGGGCTTGACCAGTTCCTTCCCGCCCAGAATCACCTTGCCTTGCGGCCGCACCACCCTCAGAGCCTCCGCCTCGGGGATGGCAAAAGCAGTCCCCTCCGCCAGGAGGGCATCGGCCACGTTGTCCGCCAGGTACAAGCGCGCCCCCGAACCGTGCTCGACATAGACGCGCGTACCCAGCAACCCGGCTTGCTCGATCTGCTGGCGGGCCCGTTCGGCGCTCGCGCGGTCGGGCATCTGGAGATAGATGGTCAACTCGCTGTTTCGCGTCACCTGCACGGCGTTGGCGGCTGCCTTGTCGCCGGCGATCACGCAGATGCCTTTGTCCACACCCAACCGCGCCACCAACGGGTCTGCGGCTGAGGCTGCGGCCGCTGCCGATCCCGACGGCGCAGCGGCCAGGAGGATCATCGTCGCGCAAAGGGCGGACATCCGCTCGATGTCGCCGCTGAATTCGGTTTTCTTCTTCATGGTCCAAGGGCCCGATCGTTCAGGCATGTCTGGCTGTCAATGCGAGCCTCCGCGGGAAGATCAGAGGCCCGGTTGGATTTGCTGCTGGCTCTCGATGACGCGTTCCTCCTGAAAGACGGAAAGAATGCGCAGGCGGGCCCGGGCGCGGGCCGGCGCTCCCGCTTTGAGGTCCCGCCCGAACAAGGACAGATAGACGGAGTAATGGCCTTCGGCCTGGTGGGGCATGGCCACGGCGAAACAATCCGGGCGGGGCGCTTGCAGCACCGCCGTGAGCCCGCTGGCGGGGTCGCGCCGAACGCCGATGGGTTCGGCAAGCCGGGGCTGAAGCGTCCAGTTGACGGGGTTGGGCTCGATCCGCCAGCGGCCATCGTCAATCCATCGCACGGCGGCCTCATCTCTCGGAGCCATCTGCCAGTCGCCCAGCGTCTTCACGCACTCCCGGAAGGAGGGCTTGCCGTCCGGCGCGCGGACACACATCAAGGCGTTGGTGAAACGGTTGGCGAAATAGGACGCCAGAAACGACTCGAACCCGGGCAGGTCCTGCCGCGGTTCGACTATCGTCTCGAGGTCGAGGGTGTCGGCGGCGGCCCAGCGATACACGGCGCGCAGGGCAAAGGGGCGGTTGGTTGCCTCCGGCCAGCGGACCTCGACGCTGCCATCCTGCCGCAACCGGGCTTCGCCAGGCCAATCCCATGCCCCACCGCCGTAGCGCCGGTTGGCGGTGAACACCCGGTAATGGCTGAACAGACCGTAGCCATTTTCGCCCTGGTCGAGCTGGATGCCGGAAGGCAGGTGCGTCACCGCGCTCAACCCGCGCGCTTTGCCGTTGGCGCGCAGCTTTCCCTTCAACAGGCCCGTGTTGAACTCGAAGCCGCCTTTGGGGTCGGGCCGAAAATCAAGCGAGGGCGGCGGATCGGCGGCAAAGCCCCGCGACGCCAGGAGGCACGGGAGCATGAGAGCCAGAACGGCAAAGACAGGACTTCGGGAAGCCCCGGGCTGTTCGCGCCGCAGTTGCATGATCGAAGGCTGGCACAACCCCGGCCGGCCCGCAACCCCCAAAAGGGCGTCTGAATCGCCGCATCAAGCGGACTGACGAGGCAGGGCGGCGCGACTCGCCCGGCTATTCGTCGGTTGCCGCCTGCTTGAGCGTGTCGCGCAGGCTTTGGCCGCGGAGATCGCGTGCAGCCAGGCGGCCCTCGGGGTCGATCAGGAGCGCAGTCGGAAGGCGGTCCACCGAGAAGGTCCGGGCCAGGTTGGTCCAACCGGCCTGTCCCAGGAAGGCCTGGGGCCAGGCAAGTTTGTGCGTCTCGATGGCCTTTTTGAACTGGTCCTTGTCGGCATCCAGGCTCAGCCCGAGCATCGCCAGGGGCGAATTGTCGGCCCGGGCTTCGTGGATGGCCTTCCAGACCGCAAACTCGCTCTGGCTGGGCGCGCCGGCCGCCTGATAAAAGAGCAGCAGCAGGAGCCGGCCCCTGTAATCCGCAAGCGAGGTCTGCTTGCCATCCAGGGTGGACACGGTGAAGTCGGGAGCAGGATCGCCGACTTTGAGCGGGCGGCGAATCGTCATCTCGAGGCTGCCCAGGTCGAACGGCTCGTCTTGCTTTCCGGCGGGGGCCTCCGGCACGGTGATCTCCTGCGAAAGCTGGGCGAGCCGTCGGTAGGTGTAGCGCTCCTCGGTGGGATCGGTGGGGGCGATGGAGAGGCGGTAACGTCCCGGCGGAACGCGGTCCACCCGAAACGCGCCCTCGTCGTCAAACTGGAGCACATAAGTCGTTTCCCGCTGTTGCAGCCGCCGGCCCTCCTCGGAATCCCAGAACTCCCTTTGTTTCCGGCTGTATTCTTCGATGGCCTTGCGGCGCTCCGCCTCGGAGTTGAATTTCCTGCTGTAAGGCGAGTCGGCCTCGATGGGCGCGGCCGTCAGGGTGGAGAGGCTGTGAACGTCGCGCGTCCAGTCCAGCTCGGGAGCGGCCATGCCTGTGAGATTGACCTTGCCCACCACGGGCCGCCCCGTTCCGCCCAAAACCACCTTGGCGGTCTCGCCCGGCTTGACGTTCACGTATTGGCCGTGGCTGAGCGGGACTGTGCCTCCCGACATTTCCCGCGACCCGCAGCGCACCTGCACGCGCGACTCGCCCGGCGGCGCTTTGTCGAAGACGAACCGGCCCTCTTCATCGGTTGTGGCCGTCAGGAAATAGGAAAGCGGCCAGGTCGGGCTGCTGCGACCGTAGGAC
>JAKLEJ010000299.1 GCA_022711695.1 Verrucomicrobiota bacterium
GGCTGGGTGATGGTGTCGCTGCGCAAGTCCACAGGGCGTGCCGGTTTCATTCCGCAAGTGTGGCGGCGCGCGACGGCAAGGCAAGCCTGCGATGCAGCCGCCACCGCCGGCCTGGCTGCGCGGGCACTCGACTGGCCGGCGCGGTTGTGGCTTGGAACTGCGGCGTGACGCGCTCCGCAATGCCTCATCGAGGGCCGACCTCGCCGGGCGCGTTGGTTGGCGCAGCCGGGCGCGTCCAAATGACGAACGCGGTCAGGCGCTCGCTCGCCTGGAAGCCATACGTCGAAAGATAGGCGGTCAGGGCGCGGTGGGTGTCGAAGACATCGGGCTTGGACTGGATGACGACGTCGGGCCGGGGCCGGGCGGCGAGCTCGGCGGCCGTCGGATGCAGGGCGAAGAACAGCCCTGCGCGGGCGCTCTTGTCGGCGTTCGTCAGCCGGTAGTATTGCGCGCATTCCTCGGGGTCGGCCGACCACCAGACGATCTGGCCCGCGTCGAGCGCCCGGCGGGCGATCGCGGCGGCCCCGCGGTAATCGTCCTTCGCGTATTTCTGGTCGAAACGGAGTGTCAGGCTCGAGGCAGCCAGCCCCGCCAGCAGCGCAACACAGAGCGCCCGGCGGGGCCAGGTGGCGGCGAGGCCGGCCGGGGCCGCGGCCAGCGCGATGGCCAGCGCGACCGCTGGCAGCAGCGGCGCCAGATGCCGCCCCCAGAATGGAAACTGCATGACCGCGGCCCCCGCGAACAGCGCTCCGGCGCCGAGCAGCGCCAGCGCCAGCGCCATGCGAACGGTCGCATCGCCGCGCCGTTTCCAAAGCCGCCAGGCCAGCGCGGCATAGACCGCCGAAAGCCCTCCCAGTCCGGCCATGGCGCGCGGTTGCATCAAGGCGCTGAGCAACAGGGACGGATGGAGCGCCAGTTCGCGCAGTTCATGCCGCGGCGGCCCCAGGCCGGAGTAGCCCAGCAACTCGTAGAACGCGAAAAGGAGATTGGCCGAGCCCACCTTCCAGAGCCGGGCGCCTCCGGCGCCCCGCTGCAGGGTCTCCAGGTAATACACCGTCAGCAGCGCCAGCGCTGCCAGGGCCAGCGCCAGCGGCGCGACGGCGGCGGGCCTCAGGCGCGGCCGCCTCCGGAGCCGGAAGCATTGCCACGCCATAAGCACGCAGAACCCAAACAGGGGAAAGGCGAAGAGCAGGCTGGAACCGTAGCCAATCACGGCGGCGCCGAGGAATGCCCAGGCCTCCGCGGGCGCAATCTCCGGCAACTCCCGCCAACGCAGGAGCAGATAAAGCAGCCAGGCCCCCGCGGCGATTTGCAGCGCGTAGGGCCGGGCCTCATTGGCGTAATACCACAGGAAGGGGTGCAGGAGCAGCAGCGGCAACGCCAGCCGGTTCTGCAGCCGCCAGCCGATGAGTCCCGCGGCCAACCCGGCCAGGCCGACCCACACGAGGTTGGCGGCTCTCAGTTGCCACTCGCCGTCTCCAAGAACTTGGACGCCGGCCCAGGCCAGGAACATGGAAAGCGGCATTTGCGCCTCGGAGTAGGTGTTCTCGCGGAGGGTCTTCCACCACGAGCCAAAATCCGGCTGCCGCGCAAAGCGAAGCGTTTGGCCCTCGTCGATCCAGAGGCTGCCGCTGTGGATCATCAGAAGGCCCGCGCCCAGCGACAGCGCCAGCCAGAGCCAGACGGCTCGGCCGGGGATGGGGTCAGGGGCGGACGAGGGCATGTCACTTGCGGCGCAGGACGGCAAGCAAGCCGACTCCGGCGGGAAAACGGATTGCGTTCTGGCAGGCCAGGGAGACAAACGACCAGCGCAGCAGCGCGTTGAGGGGGGCGGGGGGAATCGCATCCTCGGAGCGGTGCTGCGTTTTGAACCCGAGGCGTCCCTTGAGGGCGCGGAACTTGCGCGCTGCCAGCACCAACGGAAGCGCCGCCACATTCACATATTGGCAGCAGGCGACCTCGAAGAGGCTTTGCGGAATCGCCTCGATCAGCGAGCGGCGGCAGTAACGCCGGTAGTGGCGCAGCGCCACGTCCCAATCGCTCCATAGCATCATCAGCGCCGGCGCCGTGATCACCGCCAGCCCGCCGGGGCGGAGCGCTCGGGCGAATCCGCTCAGTGCGGCCCGGTCGTCCTCCACGTGTTCGATGACATCCAGCGCGGTCAGCACATCCACCGAAGCCTCCTCCAGGGGCAGTTGAACGCACGAGCCTTTGCGCACCCGATCCGCCCCGAGATTCCGGCGCGCGATGACCAGCGATTCCTCGAAGTCGTCGATGGCCAGCACCCGGCAGAAACCGGCCATCTCCGCCGCAAACCGCCCGGTGCCGGCGCCGCAGTCGGCCAGGAGATCGTCGGGCTTGAGGGGATGCAGCCGCTGGATCCAGTAGCGGACGATCTGGCGCTTGCCCGCGTAGTACCAGTGGCGACGCTCAACTTCGGCCAGGTTGGTGTATTCGTCGGGGTTCACCGGAGTTCTGGATGGATTCCAGGACGTAGAGCGGGCGGTTCTTGATCTCGCGATAGATCCGGGCGAGGTACTGCCCGATGATGCCCAGGCACAGCAGTTGAATGCCGCTCAGGCCGAAGACCGCCACCGCCAGCGTCGTGAATCCCTTCACTTCGAGCAGGGTCAGGAGGCCGAACCATTGCGCCACCTTGATGGCGAAAAGCGCCGCGCCGTAGGCGAAGCTCATCAGCGAAATCGCCAGCCCCGCCAGGCCGATCCACTGCAGCGGCTTGTCCGAGAAACTGATGATGCCGTTGAGGGCGTAGTTGAAGAGCTTGCGAAAGGACTGCTTGGGCGCGCCCACCGCGCGATTCTCGCGCGCGTAGCTGACCACCGTCTGCGGAAATCCGAACCAGCACTTCAGCGCCGGGATGAACAGGTTGGTCTCCCGCGTGGCGATCAGCCGGTCCGCCACCACCCGGTCCACCAGGGCGAACATGCCGCTGTTCCGGGGCATCATTCCGTCCGTCAGGCTGTGGAAGAGACGGTGGAACAGGTCGAACGCCCACCGCCGCGGACCGGTTTCGGCCCGGCTGCTGCGGACGGCGGTGACCACTTTGTAGCCGGCGCGCCATTGCTCGACGAGCTGGGGGATCAATTCCGGCGGATCCTGCAGATCGGCATCGAGGAAAATGACCGCGTCCCCGCGCGCGGCATCGAGGCCGGCGCGGTAGGCGGATTGCTGCCCGAAGTTGCGCGAGAGAATCAGGAACTGCCAGCAGGCAAACCGGGCCAGCTCATTGCCGATCGCCTCGCGGGTGCCGTCGGTGCTCCCATCGTCCACCACCACCAGCTCCCAATCGATCTTCACCGAGTCCAGGGCCTGGCTCAAGCGGTTGAATAGCGCCTGTAGCCCCTCCCGCTCGTTGAACATGGGGATTACGATGGAAACTACCAAACGAGGCTCGCTCGGCGTGACCGGATGTTCACCCGTTGCCATGGCGATGGAGCCGCTTGGTTCGCATAATACAGGGGCCGCAGCATAGGTTCCGGGTCGCCGGGCAGTCGAGCCAAAATGTGCGCCGGCGCCGAACGCGCCGGGCTCGGGCCCGGATTTCTGCTTGAAGGCTGGCGAAGGCTTGGCAGTCTTTTCGCCATGACCAGCAGATCATGGCCCCGTTCGGTTTCGCTCCTCCTGGGTTTCGCATTTCTCGCCGCAGTCGGCGCGCCGGCGGCCGGCCCGCGAGTCCTGCCGGAAGGCCGGCTCCCCAACGACGCCCGGCTCGAGCCGCTGAAGGATCTGGACGGCTACTTCCCCTTCACGCCGCCGGCGTCGCGAGGCGAATGGGATCACCGGGCCGAGCGTGTCCGGCGGCAGATCCTGGTCTCGCAGGGGCTCTGGCCAATGCCGACAAAGACCCCTCTGAACGCGGCGATTTACGGACGCGTCGACCGCGGCGAATACACCGTGGAAAAGGTCACTTTCGAGAGCGCGCCGGGCTTCTTTGTGACCGGCAATCTGTACCGTCCCAAGAACCCCGCCGGGCGGGTTCCGGGGGTCTTGTTTGCCCACGGCCATTGGACGAACGCGCGCTTGTCCGAATCGGGCGGCGCCGAGCTGCGGCGCGAACTGGCCGAGGGCGAGGAGCGGTTCGAGCAGGGCGGGCGGAGCCGGTTTCAGTCGATGTGCGTGCAGCTTGCGCGGATGGGCTGCGTGGTCTGGCAATGGGACATGCTGGGCAACTCCGATTCGCAGCAGCTTTCGATGCAGCTCGCGCACGGCTTCGCCAAACAGCGTCCGGAGATGAACACCACCGAGAACTGGGGCCTTTACAGCCCGCAGGCCGAAAGCCACCTCCAGAGCGCCATGGGGCTGCAAACGTGGAACTCGGTCCGTTCGCTGGATTTCCTGCTGGGCTTGCCGGAGGTCGATCCCGAGCGCATTGCCATGACCGGCGCCAGCGGGGGCGGCACGCAAACGATGCTGCTGGCGGCCATCGATCCCCGCGTGAAGCTGGCCTTCCCGGCGGTGATGGTGAGCACGGCGATGCAGGGGGGGTGCACCTGCGAAAACGCCTGCCTCCTGCGGGTCGATACCGGCAACGTCGAGTTTGCCGCGCTCTTCGCGCCCAAGCCCCAGGGCATGACCTCCGCCAACGACTGGACCAAGGAGATGGCCACGAAGGGGTTTCCAGAACTGAAGCAGCTCTACACCCTGCTTGGCGCCGGGGACAAAGTCATGCTCAAGCGCGGCGAGCATTTCCCGCACAACTACAATGCTGTCTCGCGCAGCGCCTTCTACACCTGGCTCAACCGCCACTTCAAACTGCGACAGACCGAGCCCGTGATCGAGCGCGACTACGAGCCGCTCAAGCGCGACGCGCTGACGGTCTGGGACGCGCAGCATCCCGCTCCGAAGGCGGCGGGGCCGGCCTTCGAACGGCAATTGCTGCGCCAGTTGCACGAGGATTCCCAGAGG